>NZ_JBEOVG010000037.1:0-79461 GCF_040295345.1 Actinosynnema sp. NPDC002837 | reverse complement strand
GCCGACGGGAGACCCCCGTCGGCCTCACGGCGTTTCCCGGTTCGGGCAGGGCCGCGGTCGTGATCGGCACGCTCCAGCGCTTCGGTGGCGTTATGGCGGCTGATCGGGTGGCAAACGTGGCGAACGGGGTGCGGAACCGATACCGGAATCGTCACCGACCGTGCGGTATGTCACATGATTAGGCGATTCGGGTGACTTCTGTCAATACTCCTTACCCGTCGGTAACGTGAGTGGTGGGAGTCCCGTTGGTGCGCAGCTTCGTCGTCGGATCCGCCGTGGTCGCGGTGCTGGCAGCCGGGTGCGGCGCGGCGGAGGAATCGCCGGTCAAGACGGGCCCCGGCGTCACCGACGACACGATCTCGCTCGGCGTGCTGACGGACATGACGGGACCGTTCTCGGCCACGTCGCTCATCCGGATCAAGGGCTACGAGCTGTTCCTGGCCGAGCTGAACGAGCGCGGCGGCATCTGCGGGCGCAAGGTCGAGCTCAAGCAGGCCGACCACGGCTACGACGTCGACCGGGCGTTGCAGGCGTACTTCGAGCTGGAGCCGCAGGTGCTCGGCTTCATGGACGTCACCGGCGCGCCGATGACCGAGGCCATCGAGCCGGACCTGATGCAGACCCGCGCCATCGCCGCGCCCGCGTCGTGGTCGGCGAGCCTGCTCGGCAACCCGCACATGGTCATCGTCGGCACGACCTACGACCTCGACGTGATCAACGGGCTGGACCACGCCAAGCGCTCGGGCCTGATCGGCCCCGGTGACACCATCGGGCACATCCACGTCGAGAGCGACTACGGCCGCAACGCGCTGGAAGGCAGCACGTTCGCCGCCGAGCAGTGGGGCATGGAGCTGGTCGCGAAGGCCGTGCCGGAGACCGCGGACGTGGCCGCGCAGGTCGGCGCGCTGCGCGCGGCGGGGGCGAAGGCGGTGTTCCTGAGCACGTCGCCGCAGCAGACCGCGACCGCCGTCGCGACCGCCGAGCGGCTCGGCTGGGACGTGCCGTTCCTGGTCAACGCGGTGGGGTACGACCCGTTGATCCTCCAGTCGCCCGCGGCGGCGGCCGTGGTGAAGCGGGTGCAGGTGGTGTCGCCGATCGCGCCGTTCGCGACCGACCTGCCGGGGCCGCGCGCGGTGGCGGAGGCGTTCACCCGGAAGTTCCCGGAGCTGGAGCCGACCGGGTCGGTGGACCACGGGTACGTGATCGGGATGGCGTTCGCGGCGATCCTGGAGAAGGCGTGCGGCGAGCGCGACCTGACCCGTGACGGGGTGCTGCGGGCGTTCCAGGACACCAACAAGGTCGACACGAGGAGCCTGACGGGGCAGCTGCGGTTCTCCCTGGTGGGGCGGCCGTCGGCGACGCAGTCGTACATCGCGCGGCCCGACCCGGCGACACCCGGCGGGCTGGCCGTGGTCGCAGACCTGTTCGAGTCCGAGCTGGTCAAGCTCAAGGGCACGCGCGCCAAGTAGCCCTGGCGGGTAGTTTCCGCCGGTCCGCGCGGGGAATCCGAGGCGCATGATCGAGGTGCGCTTGGCGGTGCCAACGTCGGTGGAGCGGGTGTTCGCGGTGCTGGCCGACGGCTGGTCCTACGCGGGCTGGGTGGTCGGTGCCGCGCACATCCGCGAGGTGGACGCGGGGTGGCCGGGTACCGGCACGCGGATCCACCACAGCGTCGGCGCGTGGCCGTTGTCGGTGCAGGACGTGACCACGGTGCTGGACGTCGACCCGCCCCGGATGCTGGAGCTGGAGGCCCGCCTGTGGCCGCTGGGCGCGGCCCGCATCCGCTTCGACCTGAAGGCCACCTCCGACGGCTGCGAGGTCACCATGCTCGAGGAGGCGATCAAGGGCCCCCTCTCCCTGCTCCCCGAACCGGCCCAGTCCCTCTTCCTGACCCCTCGCAACCGCGAGACCCTGGCCCGCCTCACCGCCCGAGCCGCCCGCAAACCCACCTGACGCCGCGCGTCGAACGCTCAGGACCTCTGGACGCGGGTCAGTAGAGGTGGTGGTGGAGGGTGCGGAGGAGGAGGCGGTAGGCGTCGCCGGCCAGGGCGTTGCGGGTCAGGGCGGCACGGGCGGCGTTCGCGCCGGGTGCGCCGTGGACGCCGCCACCGGGGTGGGCGGACGCGGACGTCAGGTACAGGCGGTCGATGGGGGTGTCGGCACGGGCCAGGCCCGGGGTCGGGCGGAAGACCAGCTGCTGGTGGATGGCGGCGGTGCCCGCGTTGATCGAACCGCCGACCAGGCTGCGGTTGCGGGTCTCCAGGTCGGACGGGCCGTGGACCACGCGGGCGCGGATCAGGTCGCGGAACCCCGGCGCGTGCCGCTCGATCAGCTGCTCCACCCCGTCGGCACGGCGGCGCACCCGGTCGGCGGACCACTGCTCACCCCGCGGCACGTGCGTGTACGCCCAAGCGGTCTCCGTGCCGACCGGTGAACGGCTCGGATCCGTCGTCGTCATCTGCCCCATGATCACGAACGGCGTCCCCGGCACCCGCCCGCACGCGATCTCCGCATTGAACAGGGCCAACGCGTTGAAATCCCCTCCCAAGTGGACGGTCCCCGCACCCCCGACCCCATCCGCCGTCCACGGCACGGGCCCGTCCAACGCCCAGTCCACCTTGATCGTCGCGTCGTCCCACTCGAACGCCGCCAGGTCCGACACCAACCGCGACGGCAGGTGCTCCGCCCCCACCAACCCGAGGTACAACGCCGGCGCCGGCACGTCCGCCAGCACCGCCTTCCGCGCCCGCACGTACCCGCCCGCCGCGTCACGCACCCCCAGCGCACGCCCACCGGCCACCACCACCCGCTCCACCGCCCGGCCGCACTCCACCACCCCACCGAGCCGCCGCACCAACGCCCGCGTCAACGCACCCGCACCGCCCTCCGGCACCGGATACCCCACGTCCTGCCCCAACATCGACAGCAACCACCCGAACGCCGCACTGCCCGCCTGGTCCGGCCCCAGGTCGGTGTGCATCGCGTTGCCCGCCAACAACAACGGCGCTCCCTCACCCGAGAACCGCTCGTCCCCGAACGCCCGCACGGACTGCAGGAACGACCGCGCGAGCCGCAACGCCCCACCCGCGCCCAACGCGCCCACCAACCCGGCGCCCGCGCGCACCGGCGGGAACGGCCGCATCAACACCTCGACCAGCTCCGCCCGGACCCGCTGCCACAACGCGAACTCCGCCCGCCAGACGTCACCGTCACCCGCGCCGAACGCCTCCACCGACGCCGCCGTCCGGTCCACGTCCTGCGACAGCACCACGGCCCGGTCGTCCGACAGCACGTGCGCCAGCACCTCCGGCGCCCGCCGCCACCGCAACCCGTGCCGACCCAGGTCCAACCCGGTGATCACCGGCGACGCCGCGCCCAGCGGGTAGAACGCGCTGAACAGGTCGTGCCGGAACCCCGGCTCGGTCAACTCCGCCGTCCGCACCGCCCCACCGGGCTCGTCGGCCGCCTCCAGCACCAGCACGTCCCATCCGGCGTCGGCCAGCAGGTTCGCCGCCACCAGCCCGTTCGGGCCGGAACCGATGACCACCGCGTCCACGACATCGCTCAACGCACGTCTCCCTGGCTCTGCTGCACCGGCCGACCGAACCGCAACCCCCGCCACCGTCCCACATCGCGCGGCGCGAGCGGGCCCCACGTGCCGCGCCCCTCCGCGACCGCCACCACGAGCTCCGCCAACGCCTCCCGCGGCGGGTGCGCGGGCGCCCACCCCAACGCCCGCAACCGTGAACTGTCCACAACGGACACCTGATCGGCCAGCCGCAACCACCCGGGGTGCACGGGCTGCAGGCCCAGCCGCCACGTCGGCCAGGCCACCGCCCGCAACAGGGCCAACGGCACCGGCAGCAGGAACCCGCCGAACAACGGGGCCAGCTCACGCGCGTCCAACGGCGGGTCGGCGGCCACGTTGAACGCGCCGACGGCGTGCCGCGCGAGGACCACCTGGACCGCCCGCGCCACGTCCTCCGCGTGCACCACCTGCGCCCGCAACCCCCGCCACAACGGCACCGGCAGCCACCGCCGCCCCACCACCCGCGCGGGCGCCAACGGGCTCAGCACCCACCGGCCGAGCTCACCGCCCGCGTCCGGCTGCACGATCGCGCACGGCCGCAGCACGGCCACCCCGGGACGACCGGCGACCAACCGCTCCAGCTCGGCCTTCTGCGCGCTGTACGCGCTGCCGGGCACCCCGCCGCACGGCCACGACTCGTCCACCGGCGTGGCAGCGGGCGTGTACGCCGCGACCGAGGACATCACCACCACGTGCGGCACACGGGCCCGGTCCGCCGCACGCAGCACGTGCGCGGTGCCGGTGAGGTTGGTGCGCCGCATGGCGGGCTCACCCGACGTGGGCTGCACCGCCCACGCCAGGTGCACCACCGCGTCCGCACCCGCGAACGCCCTGCCCAGCACCACCTCGGCGGCCGGCGCACCCACGTCGCAGCTCACCCAATCGGGTGAACCGACGGGTATCCGCCGCGCGATGCCCACCACCGGGTCGCCCGCGTCCGCGAGCACGCGGCGCAGGGCCGTCCCCACGTTGCCGCTGGCACCCGTGACGACGACCCTCATGGCCGCCGGGTACCCCTACTTCGCGCCGCCAAGCCCCGCGCGCCGCAGCGCCTCGGCCATCGCGCCGTTGGCCGGCGGGCGCTCCTGCTGCCGGGGCTTGCCGCCACCGCGGGGCACGCCGCCACCGCGCTGACCGCCACGCGGCTCGCGCTGCTCGCGGGGCGGCTTGCGGCCCGGCTCGTCCTCCAGCCGCAGCGTCAACCCGATCCGCTTGCGCGGGATGTCGACCTCCAGCACCTTCACCCGCACCACGTCACCGGACTTGACCACGTCGCGCGGGTCCTTGACGTAGGTGTTGGACAGCGCCGAGATGTGCACCAGGCCGTCCTGGTGCACGCCGACGTCCACGAACGCGCCGAACGCGGCCACGTTCGTCACCACGCCCTCCAGCACCATGCCGGGCTTGAGGTCGGCGATCTTCTCCACGCCCTCGGCGAACGTCGCCGTCTTGAACGCGGGCCGCGGGTCGCGCCCCGGCTTCTCCAGCTCGCGCAGGATGTCGGTGACCGTCGGCAGGCCGAACGTGTCGTCCACGAACTCCTGCGGCCGCAGCGCCTTCAGCACCGCCGTGTTGCCGATCAGCTGCTCGCCGCCCGCGCGCTCCTGCATCCGCCGCACCACCGGGTACGCCTCGGGGTGCACGGAGGAGGCGTCCAGCGGGTCGTCGCCGTTCGGGATGCGGAGGAAGCCCGCGCACTGCTCGAACGCCTTGGGGCCCAGCCGCGCCACGTCCTTCAAGGCGCGCCGCGAGCGGAACGGGCCGTTGCTGTCGCGGTGCTGCACGATGTTCTCGGCCAGCCCGGCGGTGATGCCGGAGACGCGGGTCAGCAGCGGCACCGAGGCGGTGTTCAGGTCCACGCCGACCGCGTTCACGCAGTCCTCGACCACCGCGTCCAACGACTTCGACAGCTTCGTCTCGGACAGGTCGTGCTGGTACTGGCCGACGCCGATCGACTTCGGGTCGATCTTCACCAGCTCGGCCAGCGGGTCCTGCAGCCGGCGGGCGATGGACACCGCGCCGCGCAGCGACACGTCCATGCCCGGCAGCTCGGCCGACGCGAACGCCGACGCCGAGTACACCGACGCGCCCGCCTCCGACACCACGGCCTTGGTCAGCTTCAGCTCGGGGTGCCGCTTGAGCAGGTCGGCGGCCAGCTTGTCGGTCTCGCGCGACGCGGTGCCGTTGCCGATGGAGATCAGCTCGACGTCGTGCTTCTTCGCCAGCACCGCCAGCTTGGCGATCGACTCGTCCCACCGGTTCGCGGGCACGTGCGGGTAGATCACGTCGGTGTCGACGACCTTGCCGGTCGCGTCGACGACGGCCACCTTCACGCCGGTGCGGAAACCGGGGTCGAGGCCCATCGTGGCGCGGGTGCCGGCGGGCGCGGCCAGCAGCAGGTCGCGCAGGTTCGACGCGAACACCTTCACGGCCTCGTCCTCGGCGAACGCCCGCAGCCGCGACCGCAGGTCGATGCCGAGGTGCACCAGGATCCGGGTGCGCCACGCCCAGCGCACGGTGTCGCCGAGCCACCGGTCGGCGGGCCGGCCCCGGTCGTCCACGCCGAAGCGGGACGCGATGCGCGCCTCGTAGCCGGTGGGCTCGTCCTCGTCGGCGGGGTCGAACTGGAGGTCGAGCACCTCCTCCTTCTCGCCGCGCAGCAGCGCGAGGATGCGGTGCGAGGGCAGCTTCGCGAACGGCTCGGAGAAGTCGAAGTAGTCGGCGAACTTCGCGCCGTCCTCCTCCTTGCCCTCCCGGACCTTGGACGCGAGCCGCCCCTGCGCCCACATGCGCTCGCGCAGCTCGCCGATGAGGTCGCCGTCCTCGCCGAACCGCTCGACCAGGATCGCCCGCGCGCCCAGCAGCGCGGCGGCGACGTCGGCGACCTCCTCGGTCACGAACGCCTTCGCCACCTCCTGCGGGTCCTGCGTCGGGTCGCCCAGCAGGCCGTCGGCGAGCGGTTCGAGGCCCTGCTCGCGCGCGATCTGCGCCTTGGTCCGCCGCTTCGGCTTGAACGGCAGGTAGAGGTCCTCCAGCCGGGCCTTGGAGTCGGCGGCCAGGATCGACGCCTCCAGCGCGTCGTCCAGCTTGCCCTGCGACCGGATGGACTCGAGCACAGCCGCCCGGCGGTCCTCCAGCTCCCGCAGGTAGCCCAGCCGTTCCTCCAGCGTGCGGAGCTGGGTGTCGTCGAGCGCGCCGGTCGCTTCCTTGCGGTAGCGGGCGATGAAGGGAACGGTGGAACCACCGTCGAGCAGGTCGACGGCGGCGCTGACCTGCCCGGCCCGCACCCCGAGCTCGTCGGCGATCCTCTGGTGAATGGCTGTGGTCACAGCGAGCCATTGTGCCCTGCCCGCCGGGCCACGTTCGGGCACCCCGACCGGGCCCGGCCGCCGATCGGTCGGGGAGCCCCTCACCCGGCCGGATCAACCGCGACCCGGCCGGGGTCGTCCGTGCGCGGTGGTCGTCGTCCACTTCGGAGGGGAGCGCCGGGGTCAGCGGTGGGAGCCGAAGAAGTCGGCCAGGCCGACGTCGAGGGACAGGACCCGGCCGTCGCCGACGACCGCGGCGAACACCTCGCCCGCCGTCAGCGCCGTGACGCCGTCCGGGCCGACGAGCGCTCGACCGACCCGCGAGTCGACCGTCAACGTGGCCGTGACCTGCCCGGTCGCCAGGGACACCAGGCTCAGCGCGACGCCGGGGTCGTTCACCGAGCGCTGGTGCTCGACCAGCACGTGCCCGGTGGTGGTCGCGACCGCGGTCACGCCGTCGACCACCAGCCGGGCGTCGGGGAACGCGGTCGCGCCCACCTGGACCTCCCGACCGTCGGCCGTGACGCGGACCAGCACGCTGCCCGGCGTGCCACCCGGCGCCTGCCGCAGCGCGATCCGCTCGCCGCCGGCCAAGGCGGCCTCGGCGCCGGTCGCGGCGGTCGGCGCGCCCGGGCCGCGCTGCACGGAGAGCCGGCCGGACCAGGTCGCGGCGGTCTGCGGGTCGACCGGCTCGGCCACCACCTCGTCGAGCCTGATCGCCAACACCCCTCCGGTGGCGGTCATGGCCATCAGGCGGCGGTTCTCCCGGTCGTACGCGTAGGCGGTCCGCGCGGTGGCGAACGCGTCGCCGAGCCCTTGGACACCCGCGCCCTCGGCCACCACCGAACCGTCCGCCAACCCGACCACGACCAGCCCGGAATCCGTGGCCAGGTAGGCGTAGCGCTGCCCGGCCGCCAGCACCGACGCCTCCCAGACCAGCTGGTCGGACAGCTGCGTGTCCCACAGCACGTCGCCGGTGGCCGGGTCCGTGGCCGCCAGCCGCACCTGGAACAGGTCCTGCGTCATCAGCTGGAACATCCCGCGCACGCCGTGCCGCGCGTACGGCGCCAGCACCACGTCCCGCCCGTCGACCTCGGCGAACGCGAACCCGTCCTGCATCTCCACGTCCGGCTCCGGCGAGACCGCGTAGGACCCGCCGAAGAACAGCAGCGCGAACAACACCGGCGGCAACAACAACAGCGGCAGGACGCGTCGCCGCTGAGGCGACGGCGTCTCGTAGGGCGTCATCGGCGAGTACTGCTGCGGTGTCCCGTACATGGTTCCCCCGTTCGGTCGTGGTGGGGGAAGCATCGGCCGGACACCTCGCCTACCGGTCCCAGGAACCGGGTGCGCGAGTCCGCCACCAGCGGTGATCCCGGTCGACTAGGCTCGGGTCGGTGAGCACCGTCCGAGCCGCGACGCTTCCGCGCGGTGCGCTGGTCGCCCGGGCGTGGGCCGGGTTGGGTGACGCGGTCGCGCCCCTGAGCAACGACGCCGGCCGCCCGCTGACCCGCACGGTCAAGCTGATCCTCGACCCGCTCGTGCTGCGGCCCGTGCTCAACCCGGAGTTCGCCGCGGGCGCGATCGCCGCCGAGCACGCCGACGCCCTGACCGCCCGGATCGCCGACGCGGGCCCCGTGCTGGCCGCGACCGCGAGCTGGTTCGCCGTGCTGAAGAAGGAACGCCGCCGCCGCTGGATCACCGACGGCAACCCGCAGGACCTGTACTTCCAACGCTGCTTCGAACTGGCCACGGTGCACGGCGAACCCGGGCCGGACGCCGCCGACGTCGCCGCGACCGTGCTGGCGGAGGTCCACGAGCAGGACGGGCCGACCGTCGCCGCGCTGCGCGACTTCGTGACCGACCCGGTCAACGCCGCCGAGCTGACCCGGCTGCTCGACGCCGCGTGGGCCGCGCGCCGCCCCGCCGCCGCGGGGTCGACGGCGACCTCGGAGTTCCTGGCCACCTGCGCCGTCGCACCCGACCGGACCCTGTTCGGGGCGCTGGTCGCGGGCCTGGCGGGCAGCGCGGGCGCGGCGGACCTCGACCGGCCGGGCGTGGCGCTGGCGCACGGGCTGACCTCGCGTGACCGGCCCGTGCGCCCCGAGCTGGGCCGTGGCGCGTCGAAGGCGAACCTGCCCAGGCCGTTCGACCGGTCGATCGTGGAACGCCTGTTCGCGCCGCTGACCAACGCCTTCCAGCGGGCCGGGCTGGCGGACGTGCCGACGTTGGTGCGGCGGGAGATCACCCGGTCGGCGGGGCCGTGGCAGCTCGCCGAGGAGGAGAGCAGGCTCGTCGTGGTGCTGGGCCGGGACGCGTCCGCCGACCTCGCGGGCCCGCCGGTGGGCGGGGCGGGCTCGGCGGCGGCCAGGTTGCGGTCGAGGTGGAAGCGCGAGGCGTACGTGCACCGCGTGCTGCGGATGCCGTCGGCCGTGCCGCCGGAGGTCCGCGCGGACGTGCGCGGCGTGCGGGAGGCCTACCTGCGGCGGTTGTGGGTGCGCCTGCACGGCCGCGAGCTGCGGCACGAGACCGTGACGTTCGACCAGGTGTGGGACGTGCTCGACGGCGTGCTGCGCTCGGTGATCCTCGACCAGCGCGACCGGTTGCGGTCCGCGCTGGAGCGGGAGGCGGTGGCGTGAGGGTGACGCGCGCGGCCGATCTCGTCGGCGACTGGCCCACGTCCCCCGAGGTCGTGGCGCTGCTCGAAGGCTCGGGTGCTTCGCTCGCCTGGGACGTCCTGGCCGACGCCGCCGCGCCCGCCGCACGCGTGCACGACCCGGAGCGCGCGGCCGAGTGGCTGTGGGAGGTCTACGGCGACGCGGCCGAGGCGATCCTCGGTGGTGCGGCGGAGGTGGAGGTGCCCGATGGCGGTGACTGGGGCGTCCGGGACGCCTGCCGCCGCGTGGCGCAGCTGAACTGGGCGGGCGCGTGGTGGCCCGCGTCGGTCACGGCCGGCGTGCCCGCGTTGGATCCCGCTGTGCTGCACGCGGAACGCGCGGTCGCCGTGTCCACTGTGGAGCACCTGCTGGACGACCCGGACGCGGTCGAGCGGGCGTTGGCCTCGGTCGGGTCGTTCGACGTGCCGACGTCCGATCCGGAGGTGGACGCGTTGGCCGAGCGGGTCGCCGCGCTGGCCGAGGACTACGGGGTGGAGCTGCGGCCGGCGCGGGCCCCGGGCAGGGCCGGGTTCGCGTTGGCCGCCGGAGGGGTGGACGGCGGCACCGGCGTCACGGCCCTGTCCGGGACGTCCACTGTGGACTGGGCTTTGGTGCCGCACGGCGCGGTCGACGCCGCCGCGCCCGCCCGGTGGGCCGTCGTGCGGCGGCAGGGGAGCACGGTGCTGGAGGTGTCCGTCGTGCCCGGACCCACTCCGGGGTCGCGGTTGGCGGCACGGTTCGGGTTCGGCGAGGTCGAGGTGGCGCTGGACGTCGACGCGACGGGGTGGCTCACCGGGTCCGCGCCGGTGTCGGCGGCCGTGCTGCTGCTGCCGCCGGACCGGCGCGCGCTGACCGTCTACGCACCGGACTTCGCCGAGCCGACCGCACCCGACCCGGACGCCGCGTCGCGCCGTGCGGCGATCATCTCCTATGCCCGGTCCCGGATCGGCTCGCCGACCGCCACCGTCACCGAGCGGACGGCCCGGTGAACGACCCGTCGGAGCTGAACGACGAAGGCGTGCGACTGGCCGGCGCCGGTGACCTGGTCGGCGCGCGGTCCGCGCTCGAAGCGGCGCTCGCGGCGTCCTCGGCGGAGGACCGCGCGCAGGTCTTGGTGAACCTGGCGCACGTGGTGGACATGGCCGGCGAGCGTGCGCACGCGGTGGAGCTGCTGACCGAGGCGATCGCGGTGGGGGAGGGGGCGGTCCGGCTGACGGCCGTCGCGGCGCGCGCGGACCTGCTGCCCTGGTTCGACCGGTGGGAGGAGGGGTGGCGGGACGTCGAGGAGGCGCTCGTCGGCGCCGAGCCGGCGCAGCAGGTGGTGCTGCGCACGACGCGCGTCGGGCTGCTGATGATGGCCGGTCACCTCGCGGAGGCCGAGGCGGAGGCCGTCGAGGCGGTCGAACTGGCCGGGCTGCACGCGCCCGAGTACCTGGAGAACCTCTACTCGAACCTGGCGGTCCTGGCCGACGAGGCGGGCGACGGGGATCGCGCCGCGATGTACCGGCTGCTGTCGGACAACCCCGGCCGCCGACCGCTCGGACCCCGGTGGCAGCGGTTCGTGGCGCTGAACTCCGAGGGCGCCGTGCTGCTGTCATCGGGCAACCGCGCCGCCGCCAAGTCCGCCTTCGCCGCCGCGTACCGCGAAGCCCTCGAAGTCCCGCAGCGCGAACCGTTCGAGGGCGCGCTTCACGACGCGCCCGGTACCGCCACCCGCGAGCCGTCCGACCGGGCGCCCGACTTGGCGCACGGCGAGGCCCCGGAATTGTCAGACCCTTCTGGGACAATAAAAACAGGGGTCCCCTTGGCGGGGACCCCTGCGAAGCAACCACCCGCCGCGAACGCCGACCCGACCGACCCGGCAGCCGCCGCGACGACCGACCCCGCAACGGCCGACCTGGCAGCCGCGGCAAGGGCCGGAGCCGAACCGGCCACCGTGGACGACGTCGAAGCCCTGGTCTGCCGAGCGGGGGTCGCGGGCAACCTGGCCGGAGTCGCCGACCACCCCCGCGAAGCCGTCCGCTGGAGCACCGAAGCCATCGAGGCGGCCCGCACGGCGCTCACGCTCGTCGGCGACGCCTACGGCTCGGCCTCAGTCCTGGTCAACGCCCTCATCTCCCGAGCCGCGGCACGGCTCGGCCAGACCCACCTCCCCGCCGCCCTCACCGACCTGGACGAAGCCCTCGACCTGGTCACACAGGCCGACGACGCCGAACCCGTCGAAGCCACCGTCCGCGCCACCCGCGCCCGCGTCCTCGCCACCGGGGGCTGGTTCGCCGAAGCCGCCGACGAAGCGCGCACCGCGCTGGACCTCGCCTACACCGCCGCCCCGGCCCTGGCCGCGTCCGTCCACGCCACGCTGGCCGAGATCACGAGCGCGACCGGCGACCTCCCCGGCGCCACCGAACACCTCGCCCTCGCCCGCGACCTGAGCGCCGCCACCGGCGACCTCCCCGGCGTCGCCACCGCCCTGATCAGCTCCGCCCGCCTGGCCTACCTCGCCTCCGACACCGACCGGGCGGACGCGCTGTACGACGAGGCCGAAGCCCTCCTCGCCGACGACCCCCGCCGACGAGCCGCCTGCCTGCACGGCCGGGCCGCCGTCGCGGTCCTGCGCGGCGAGCCCCGGGCAGCCCTGGCGTTGACGGACCGCGCACTCGCGCTCCTGGACACCGCGACCCCGCTGGAATCGTTGTCCCTGCACCAGGTGCGCGGCTCGGCGTTCGAGGCGGCGCAGGAGTTCGCCGAGGCCGAGTCCTGCTACGCCGAAGCGGCGGCGTTGTGCGAGGCGGCCGGCCTGTGGCACGTCGCGCTGGGCATGGCGTGGTGGCGCGCGGACGCCCTGATCCGCCGGGCCGCCGCCACCACCGGCGACCAACGGCAGCAGCTCGGCCGCCGCGCACTGGACCTGGCGCTGCCCGCCGCGCTCGCCGCGGAAGCGATCCGGCAACGGTTCCCGCACGGCCCCCTGCGCGAACGGTGGGTCGCACTGGCCTCCGCACCCGCCACCCGGTCGGCGTTCCTGGCCATCCGGGCGCTCGGTGACTCGACGTTGGCGGCCGAGTACATCGACCACGTCGCGGGCGCGGTGTCCCTGCACGCCGAGGGCGTCATGACACCCGTCGCACGCGGAGACCTGCTCACGTTGCCCGAACCCCCGACGACCGGCGCGCACCTGCCCTACGCGGCCTCCGGGTTCGCCACGGGCACGGACCCGGCCTTCCCCGCCATCGGCTTCGAACTGCCGCCGAGGGTCCGGCTCGACCCCGCCACGCCGACCGCCCTGGACGCCTGGATCGACGTGGCCGAGCAGCGCTACGGGTTCGCGGTGCGATCGGAACGGGCGGTGGCGTCGTGGTGACCGTGCAGCTCAAGTTCGTGGACGCGGGCGACCTGTACGCGTCGTGGCGCTGGGAGCACGAACCGGCCGAACCCCGCGTCATCGCCGTGCCGCGCGACCTCGTGCGGGCCACGTTGGACGAGTGGGCCGCGGCGGTGCCGTCGCCGTTGCCGGGCGAGACCGCCGACCAGGCGTTGCGGCGCGCCCTCACGAACGGCCCGCTCGTGGACCACGCGCGCGAACTCGACCTGGCGACGCGGCTGGCGCGCGCCCTGGTGCCGAACCGGCTGGCGGCCGAGCTGAACTCCTGGCTGGCGCAGGGGATCCGGCCGCACCTGCGCGTCCAGCCGTCCCCCTCGACCGCCCTGGTGCCCTGGGAAGCGCTGCGGGTCGACGAAGGACGGCGGGCGGTGCACGAGACCGCCATCTCGGTGCTGCCCCCGGCGACCGTCGGCAACGCCGCGGCACGCCGGGTGCACCCCTTCGACCCCCGCGGACCGGTCGTCCGCGTGCTGGACCCCGTCGTGCCCGGCTTCCCCGACGCGTCCGGCCTGGGCTCGGTGCTCGGCCACCCGACCCCGGAGCTGACCGCGCTCGCGCCCGGCGGCCTGCGCCGCGCCGACATCGACCGCGACCACCTCGAACGGGAGCTGGCCACCGCCTCGCGCTTCCTCTACGTCGGGCACGTCACCACCGGCGGGCACGGCCTCGACGCACGCCTGCACCTGTCCTGCACGGCCGCCACCACGGGCCGGGCCGCACCGCTGGGCGCGCACCGCCCCCTGGCCGCCGCCGACATCATGCTGGGTCACCGGCCCGGCCCGGTGCGCCCGTGGCGGATACCGGCCCGGGTCGCCCTGGTGGCCTGCGAGAGCGGTGGCGACGTCCGCTTCGCCGAACCGTCCGGCCTGGTCACGGCCATGGTGCACGGTGGCGCGGAGCACGTGACCGCGACGAGGTGGACGTTGCCGACCGACGAAGGGCTGCGCCGACTGGTGACCGGCTTCCCGCCGACCCCCGTCCTCGCGCCCACCGTGCTCGCCATCGACGCCGCGCACCGCGCGCCCGACCCGGTGACCGCGCTCAACGACTGGCAACGCGCCGCGGCCACCCGGTGGGAGGAAACGGGCGACCCGACCTGCTCACCGCTCGTGTGGGCCGCGTTCGCCACCACCTGGGCGCCACACCGCGGCCGACCTTGAAACCGGTACCGCGGTACAGGCTTACCGTGGCGTCATGAGCACAGACGAACGCTGGGCGCCGGCGGCGTGCACGCTGCCGACCGCCGAACGCCCGCTGCGGGAAGCGGAGTTCGACGCGCTGTTCACCACCGGCGGCGTGGAGCGCCCGGACCCGACCCACCTGCGCATCACCCTCGACCCGACGCCGGAGACGGCGGCACGGGCGGCGGCGCTGGCCGTGCGCGAGACCACGTGCTGCTCGTTCTTCACGTTCGCCGTCGTGGCCTCGGCCGGGCGGGTGCGGCTGGACGTCACCGTCACGGACGCGCACGTCGACGTGCTCGACGCCCTGCAGCAGCGGGCGGGTGGGGCGACGTGACCGCGTTGCGCAGCGGGCAGCTCGCCGAGGCCGCCGGCGTGAACCACCAGACGTTGCGCTACTACGAGCGCCGGGGCCTGCTGTCGGAACCGGAGCGGACGCCGGGCGGCCACCGCCTCTACCCGCCCGAAGCGCTCACCGTGCTGCGGGTGATCAAGGCGGCGCAGCGGCTCGGGTTCACCCTGGACGAGATCTCCGACCTGCTCGACGTGCGCCGCCGGCGGCTCGGCTCCCGCCGCGAGCCCGGGTTGCGGGACCGGGTGACGGTCAAGCTCGCCGAGGTGGAGGCCAGGATCACCGACCTGGAGGTGATCCGCGAGACGCTGCGCACCGCCCTGGACTTCGGCTGCGACGACCTGGTCGCGTGCGCGCACGCCCCGTCCTGCCCGATCCCGTTCGCGGATCCGGCCGTCGACGCCGGTTGCGGGTCCTGCTGACCTACTTTGAGCGGTTGTGGCACACCGGACCTGTGCTCCATGGAGGGCGTTTGAGCGCCTGAATGAGTGGAAAGGGCCGGCTCGGAGAGTTAGTGGGCGCGCGATCACCGGTCACGAACCGGTGGGAGAACCGCGACAACTGATGAAACCGCGCCCGGGGCCGGGACATGGCGGTGCGGCGGCGTGTCTGATGGAGAGCATTGGATTTTCGCCGCAGCCGCCGCAGAGGGGAACGTCGTCGTGAACGCCCAGACGCACGACCGAGAGGCCGTGCCGAGCTGTCCCTTTCGTCACGACGAGGCCCTGGAACCGGACCCCTTCCTGACCCGGATGCGGACCGAGTCGCCGGTCGCCAGGGTCCGCCTGCCCTACGGCGAGGGCGACGCGTGGCTGGTGACGCGCCACGACGACGTCCGCGCGGTCACCTCGGACCGGCGGTTCAGCCGGGCCGCGCTGGTCGACCGCGACTTCCCCCGCATCACCCCGGCCCCCATCGCCCAGCGCGAGGCGATCAACCTGATGGACCCGCCCGCCCTCAACCGGGTCCGCCGGCTGGTCCTCAAGGCGTTCTCCACACCCCAGGTCGAAGCGCTGCGGCCGTGGGTGCGGCGGACCGTGGACGCCCTGCTGGACACCATGGTCGAGCACGGCCCGCCGGCGGACGTGGTCGAGCACCTCGCGGACCGGCTGCCCCTGATGACGATCTGCGAGCTGCTGGAGATCCCCGAGCCGGACCGGCCCGCGCTGCGGCGGTGGGCGACCGCGATGATGGCGATGAGCCCCGCCGACCGCGACGCCGCCGCGGCGGCCAGGACCGGGATGCGCGCCTACTTCGACCGGCTCACCGCCGCCCGCCGCCGCGACCCCGGCGACGACCTGGTCAGCGCCCTGGCCACGGCCCGCGCGAGCGACGAGGTGCTGACCGACGCGGAGCTGTCCGTGCTGGTCATGCTCCTGGTCGTCACGGGCCACGACACCACCACCTACGAGATCGGGGACATCACGTACACGCTGCTCACGCACCCCGAGCACCTGGAACGGCTGCGGTCCGGGCCCGAGTCGCTGCCCCGCGCCATCGAGGAGCTGCTGCGGTTCATCCCGTTCCGCCAGGGCGTCGGCATCCCGCGCGTCGCGCTGGAGGACGTCGAGGTCGGCGGCGTGACGATCAAGGCCGGCGACGCGGTCCACGTGTCGTACCTGACCGCCAACCGCGACGGGTCCGCCTACGAGCGGCCCGACGAGATCGACTTCGACCGCGAGGACCCCGCGCCGCACCTGGCGTTCGGCCACGGCAGCCACCACTGCCTGGGCTCGCACCTGGCCCGCATGGTCCTCCAAGAGGCCATCGGCGGGCTGCTGGACCGGTTCCCCACCCTGCGGCTGGCCGTGCCGGCGCGGGACGTGCGGTGGAACACCGTCTCGATCTGGCGGTACCCGCTCGTGCTGCCCGTCGCCTGGTGAGGGCCGGGTCGTGGCCACCCTCTGCCGGCCCGCCGTCGCGGTGCCCGAGCACCTCATCACCCGCGAGCAGACCCTGGAACTGGCCAGGACCCTGCACCGCGACCACCCGCAACTCGACCTCGCGTTGCGGCTCATCGGCAACACCGGCGTCCAGACCAGGCACATCCTCCAGCCGATCGAGGACACCCTCAGGCACCCCGGCTTCGCCGTGCGCAACGCCCTCTACGAGAAGGAGGCCAAGTCCAGGGTGCCGGAGGTGGTGCGGCGGGCGCTCGACCACGCCGACCTGCCCGCGACCGAGATCGACCTGATCGTGTACGTCTCGTGCACCGGGTTCACGATGCCCTCGCTGACCGCCTGGCTGATCAACACGATGGGGTTCCGGTCGTCCACCCGGCAACTCCCGATCGCGCAGCTCGGGTGTGCCGCGGGCGGTGCGGCGATCAACCGCGCGCACGACTTCTGCACCGCCTACCCCCGGTCCAACGTGCTGATCGTGGCCTGCGAGTTCTGCTCGCTGCTGTACCAGCCGACCGACCTCGGCGTCGGCAACCTGCTGTCCAACGGCCTGTTCGGCGACGCGCTGGCCGCGGCCGTGATGCGGGGCGAGGGCGGCGAGGGCGTGCGGGTCGAGCGGAACAGCTCGCGCCTGGTGCCCGACACCGAGGACTGGATCGCCTACGAGGTCCGCGAGACCGGGTTCCACTTCCTGCTGGACAAGCGGGTGCCCGGCACGATGTCGATGCTCGCGCCCGCCATGCGCGACATGGCCGACCCGCACGGCTGGGACATCGCGGGCCTCGACTTCTACATCGTGCACGCGGGCGGGCCGCGGATCCTGGACGACCTCGGCAAGCACCTGCGGCTGCCGCCGGAGACGTTCCGGTACAGCAGGATGACCCTCGCCGAACGCGGCAACGTGGCCAGCGTCGTCATCTTCGACGCCCTGGACCGGCTCTTCGCCGACGGCGGGGCCGGGCACGGCGCGCGCGGGATCATCGCCGGCTTCGGCCCCGGCATCACCGCGGAGATCGCGCTCGGCACCTGGACCGCGTCGAACCTGGCGGAGGCGACGTGATCGCGTGTGGGAGGCTGCCGGCATGCGTTGCGGGATCGTGCTGCCGTTCTTCGACGCGCCAGAGGTGGCGTCGTGCGCGGCGTTGGCCGAGGAGTGCGGCTGGGACGGCGTGTTCCTGGCCGAGGCGGTGTGGGGCGTCGACGCCTGGGTGGCGCTGACCGCGGCGGCGATGCGCACGTCGTCGGTGCGGCTGGGCACGATGCTGACGCCGTTGCCCCGGCTCAAGCCGTGGGACGTGGCGTCCAAGGCGGCGACGCTGGACCGGCTGTCCGGTGGACGCGTGCAGCTGTCGGTCGGGCTGGGCGCGCTGCACCCCGGGTGGACGGCGTTCGAGCGCGACACCGGTCGGGCGGAACGGGCGTTGCTGCTGGAGGAAGGTCTCGCGGTGTACGACGGGCTGATGCGCGGGCAGCCGTTCTCGTTCCGCGGGCAGCGCTACGACGTGCGGGAGACCGACTTCTTCCCTCCTCCGCCGCCCGTGCAGCGGCCGCGGGTGCCGGTGTGGGTGGTGGGCGCGTACGACCGTCCCGTGTCGATGAGGCGCGCGGTGGCGTGGGACGGGTTGTTGCCGAACCTGATCGACGGTGGCGAGGCGCGTGGCCCGGCGAACCCGGCGGAGCTGGCGGCCGTGGTGGCGCAGGCGCAGGAGCTGCGCACCTCCCTCGGGCTGCCGTGGGAGGGGTTCGACGTGATCGCCGAGGGCGTGGCGACCAGCGTGGGCGAGTGGGCCGACGCGGGCGCGACCTGGTGGGTCGAGTCGAACTGGGAGACCACGGTCGATGCCGTGCGCGACCGGATCGCCGCCGGGCCGCCGTCGTCCTAGAGCGCGGCGAGGACCTGGTCCGCCAGCTGCTCCGGGGTGTGCCGGTCGCCTCGGAGGACCAACGTGTCCGCGGGCAGGGCGGCCCGTGCGGCGACGCAGCGGTCGACGTTGCGCAGGCGGAAGGCGTGGGCCTGGGCGTCGGCGTCCGGGTTGTGCGGGTCCAGGACCTGGTTGTTGATGCGGCGGCGCAGCTCTTCGGCGGGCACGTCCAGGAACACGTGCCGGAGCGGGACGTCCGCGTCGGCGAGGAGCCCGAAGATCTCCTCCCGGTACGCCGGCTCGACCAGGGTCATGGGCGTGATCAGGTGCCGCCCGTACTCGTGGTGCAGGGTGATCGCGACCTCGGCGGTGAGCTTGCGCCACGCCCGCAGGTCCTGGAAGTCGCCGGTCCCGGACGGGGGAGCCGACACCTGGAGCAGGTAGCCGACGTGCTCCGGGTCGAACGACAGCGCGTCCGGCAGGCGGCGGCGCAGTTCCTCGGCCAGGGTCGTCTTGCCCGCGCCGAACGCGCCGTTGATCCACACGATCATGTTCACCACATTAGGCGACTTCGGGCCCCCGTCGGGACGTGGGTCGGGCCGGGACATACTGACCGGTATGACGACACTCGACCACTGGGGCGGCACGAGCAGGCACGTCGACCTGGACGGTGCTCCGGTGCACTACGTCGACTTCGGCGGCGACGGACCGCCGATGGTGCTCGTGCACGGCCTGGGCGGCTCGCACCTCAACTGGTGCCTGCTCGCGCCCCACCTGGTCGACCGGTACCGCGTGCTGGCCGTCGACCTGGCCGGGTTCGGGCTCACCCACCCCGAGGGACGTGCCACGACGGTGCCCGCCAACGCGCGGCTGCTCGAGCGGTTCCTGGCCGAGGTGGTCGGCGAGCCGGCCGTGCTCGTCGGCAACTCGATGGGCGGGATGATCTCGATCCTGCACGCCGCCCGCCGTCCCGCGTCGGTGACCGCGCTGGCGCTGCTGGACCCCGCCGTGCCGCTGGCGTTGGGCGCGAGGTTGGACCCGCAGGTGGCGGCGGCGTTCACGATGTACGCCGTGCCGGGGCTCGGGCAGTGGTTCCTGGCGAAGTCGCGGGCCGGGGTGTCGACGCGACGGCAGGTCAAGCGGGTGCTGAACCTGGTGTGCGCCAACGCGAGGTCGGTGCCGGAGGAGATGGTCCTGGCGTCGATGTCGCTGCTGGAGCAGCGCGCCGAGATCCCGGGGCTGGACGAGGCGTTCCTGACGGCGGCGCGCTCGGTCGTGTGGACCGGCGCCACCAGGCGGCGGTACTACGCGGCGATGAGCCGGGTGCGCGTGCCCGTGTACCTGATGGCGGGCGACAAGGACCGGCTGGTCCCCGTGGCGTCGTCCCGGGAAGCGGCCCGCCGCAACCCGTCGTGGCGCTTCGAGGTCCTGGAGGGCGTCGGCCACGTGCCGCAGCTGGAGGTGCCGGAGCTGGTGGCGTCGCGGATCAAGGACTGGCTGACGAACCCGGGCGGCTGAGGAACTTCGCCCAGGCGTGGCGAGGGAAGGACAACACCGGCCCGGCGGGGTTCTTCGAGTCGCGGACGTCGATCGCGTCGGGCACGAACCTGACCTCGACGCACGCCGGGTTGTCCGCACTGCGGCTCGACTTGAACCAACCACCGCGGTCGATGCGTTCGCTCACTCAAGCTCCTTGCGGATCTGCTCGATCAGACCATGGGATTCGGTCCGGCCGAGGGCATAGCTCAAGGCCTGGTCGTGCGCCAAACTGTACTCGCGCATCCGCATCGGCTGATCAATCAGATCCGTGGACGTGATCGTCTCCTGCCACACCAGCTCGGGCAGCCGGCTGCTGGCGAAGCCGAAGATGTAGAAGCTCGAACCGCCAAGGGCGTTGTAGTAGTCGGCGGAGAAGGGGACGATCCGGACGTCCAGGGTGTCCGGGAGCTGCTCGATCTTGTCGGCCAAGTGGCGGAGTTGTTCGACCATCACCTCGCGCCCGCCGACCTGTTGCCGCAGCGCGGACTCGGTGATGATCGCGGTGAACCGGAGCGGATCCGCCTTGTCGTCCAGGCGTTCCTGCCGCTTCAGGCGCACCTCGACCCGGCGGTTCGCCTCGGCGAGCCGGATGCTCGGCCCGCCTCCGTGCATGACCGCCAGGGCGTACGCCTGGGTCTGCAGCAATCCGCTGATCAGTCCTGCGTTGTAGGCGCGGATGCCCTCGGCGCCGTGCTCGAAGCCGAAGTACCGCAGCACGTCCGAGCTGAACATGGCGGAGTAAGGGCTCCACCAGGCGCGCTTGCCCGCGGCCTCGCGGAGTTCCTGCAGCTCCTCGGTCTCGTCCTGGTCGAAGTCGAGGACGGCGGCGAGTTCGGCCAGCTTGCGCGCGTTGATCTTGACCCGACCGGTTTCGACGCCCGACACGAACGACTGACCAGTGTGGATGGCCTTCGCCGCCGACGCCGCCGTGATGTCCATGAGTTCGCGGCGCTCTCGCAGGCGCAGTCCGAGTTCCCATGCCGCGACCGTGGGTGATGAGGGTGCCATGCCGCCCCAATCGAGTGAAGTCCGTTGCTGATATCAGTAACAGCAGCCAGAATGGTAGCAGCGGATGTTGACTCGGTGTGGGAGGCGGATATGGGGCGCGCTCAAGTTCACCTGTGGGCGCAGGTGCCGGGTGACGTGTGGATCAACTACGAGGTGGAACCGGGCGGAGGGGCGGTGGTGTTCAAGATCGGTCAGGACGTGGAGCTGTTCATCGATCCGAAGGCGTTGAGCAGGATCAGCGAGGTGGCGGCGGAGGCGGTCGAGTTGGCGGGCGCGGTGGCGGCCGATCACGTCAGCTCGCGGTCGAGGTGACCAGTTCGTCGAAGCCCGCGCGGATGCCGTCGGCGAGCACCTGGACGTCCGGCACGCCGTCGAAGTCCGCGTTGATGCCGAAGGTGATCTGGTCGAGGTAGGAGAAGATGCCGACGCTGACGCGCATGGTGCTGGCGATCGGCACGTACGGGTAGATCTCGGACAGCCGCCTGCCCAGCATGAACAAGGGGATGCGGGGGCCGGGGACGTTCGTCGTGACCGTCTGCAACAGCTGCTGCGGGAAGCGCATGGCGGTGCGCGAGCCGAGCGCCAGCAGGGTGGGTGCGGCGAAGTTCGACAGGTTCGTGAGCACGTCCGCGCCGGCTGCCTGGCGGCTGCTCTTGAGGTCGTCCATCTGCTCCCGGATCGACGCCAGGCGCGCCAACGGGTCCGACTCGCTGACGGGGAGGTTCACCAGCACCGCGCTGACCCGGTTGTTCAGCACGCCGCGCTCGGCGGACGACCGCATCGACACCGGCACCATGCTGCGCACCACCTGACCGTCGGCCAGGTCGTCGCGCTTGGCGAGCAGGTCGCGGAAACCGCGCGTCACGGCCGAGAGGATGACGTCGTTCACCGTGCCGCCGGTGACCCGGCGGACGGCCTTGATCTCGGCGAGGTCCGCGCGGGCCCACACCCACCGCCGGTGCGGTCCGATCGGCCCGTTCAAGGTCTTCGGGGTGCCGACGGCGAGTCGTCGGGCGGTCGTCGGCAGGCTGCCCAGCACGGCACGGCCGACGTCGAGCACCTCCGAGCCGCTGCGCAACCGCTTGGCCAGCGCCGGGAACTTGGCCAGGTGCGTGACCGGCGTCAACACCGCGTCGCGCACGCCGTCCACGACGAGGTCCAGGGTCGACGGGCCGGCGGCGGGCCGCCACCGCACCGGCTCGGGCAGGGGCGCGTCCTCGCGCCAGTCCAGCAGCACCTGCATGAGGTCGCTGCCCGCGATGCCGTCGATCAGGCAGTGGTGGACCTTCGAGATGATCGCCCACCGGCCGCCTTCCAGGCCCTCGACCAACCAGACCTCCCACAGCGGCTTGGCCAGGTCGAGGCGTTGCGCGAAGAGCCGTCCGGCGAGGTTGCGGAGCTGGTCGTCCGCGCCCGGCGACGGCACCGCGGTGTGCCGGACGTGGTAGAGGATCTGGAAGTGCTCGTCGTCCACCCACACCGGTCGGCCGACGTGCAGCGGGAGCGCCCGCACCCGTTGCCGGTAGCGCGGCACGGTGTCCAGCTTGGCGGCGAACAACCGCACCACGTCGCCGTACGACGGAGCCGGACCTTCGAACACCAGGACAGACCCGACGTGCATGGGCACGTTCTCGTCCTCGATGAAGAAGAAACCCGCGTCGATCGCGCTCATCCGGTCCATCGCCCGACCGTAGGCCCGCACGGACCCGGCGGTCCAGGACGGCGACCGCGCAAGAATCGAGACTTCCCCGTACTGGCGGAATCAACCGCCAGGAAACATCATGGTTACCTGGGGTTCGCGCTCGACGCGGAGCGGGGGAGGGGCCATGTCAGCACTGCCGCACGTCCCACCGGATCACCCTGACCTGCACGAAGAGCACACCTCCGAGCCGGGGTCGGCGCCGGGCCTGCTCTGGTACCTGACCGAACCGACCCGCACCGCCGTCGCCATCGGCCAGTTCGCGGCCACCCGGTCGTTGTTGCGCGCCGCTCCCAGCGGCGACGGCCACACCGTCCTGGTGCTGCCGGGTCTGGGTGCGACCGACGCCTCGACCGCGACCCTGCGCAAGTTCCTCACTGGCCTGGGCTACGACGTCCACGGCTGGGGTCTCGGCCTGAACATCGGCCCCTCGGTCGGCGTCGTGCGCGGCATGCGCGAGCTGCTGAGTGAACTGGCCGTGAGCGGCAAGGTGAGCATCGTGGGCTGGTCCCTGGGCGGCATCTTCGCCCGCGAACTGGCCCGTGACCATCCCGGCATGGTCCGCCAGGTGATCACGCTGGGCAGTCCGTACGCGATGACCGACCTCCGGCAGACCAGGGTCAACCCGGTGTACCGGCTCCTGGCCCGGTTCTACGTCGCCGGCGCGGACATGCCGCCGCCGGAGCACACCCGGCCGCCCTTCCCGGTGCCGTCCACGTCGGTCTACTCGAAGTCGGACGGCATCGTCGCCTGGCAGACGTGCGTCTGCACCCCCGCGGCCCGCCAGGAGAACGTCGCCGTCACCTCCAGCCACCTCGGTTACGGCTACAACGCCACCGTCCTCTGGCTGATCGCCGACCGCCTCGCCCAACGCCGGAACCGCTGGCGCCCGTTCAGCCCGCCGCCGGGCATGTCCCGGATGTTCCCGGCCGCCTGACCCGAGGCCTCGCACCGCTCTCCGACCGCGGGCTGCGGCGTTCCGAAGGGTTGCCGCGCCCGGCAGGCGCGTCGGGCGCAATGATCACCTGTTTCACCCCTTGTGTCGACCACCGGTTCACCCCAGGGTTCAGCGCGGCCCGTTGGCTCCGACGGGCAACCCTGACGGAGGTGGAGCATGTTCCCTGCACGCAAGTTCGCCGCGTCCCTGTTCGCGGCGGCCACGCTCTCGGTGTTCCTGACGACCCCCGCGCACGCGGCGACCGACGCCGAACTGGCGTTCCACTGGGCGCCGGTGCACTACCAGGACACCGACTCGTCCGACTACGACGCCGACTACCTGTCCACTGTGGACTTCGACGGTAACTGGAGCACGGTGGACAACTGGGAGGCGCAGGACGACTCGTTGGCGCGTCTCACCGGTGCGGCGTACTACTCGGTGGTGGAGACGTCGACGCACTGGTTCCTGGTCTACAGCTTCTACCACCCGCGTGACTGGGAGGACTTCGCCGACCCGTTCGAGCAGTTCACGCACGAGAACGACATGGAGGGCCTGCTGGCGACCGTGCGCAAGGACGGTTCGACGTTCGGCAGGCTCGAAGCGGTGATCACGGTGGCGCACAGCGACTTCTACTCGTACGTGCCGGCCGGCAGCACGTTCACGTCGGGGCGTGAGGGGATCGACGGCACGTTGCGGCTCTCGGGCACCCGGCCGACCACGCGCCAAGAGGCGAAGGGGCACGGGCTGTACGCGTGGAACGGCGCGGAGTTCCCCGGCGGGGACGGTGTGGTGTACGTGCCGAGCGCCACGGGTGAGGTGCCGTCGGGCGGCAACGACCGCTCGGTCGGGTACCGGCTGGTGGACACCTTCGCGGCGGGCGGGTTGTGGGCGCAGCGCAACAGCTCCGCGACGTTCGCGAGCTGGGGCACGTTCCGGGGCGACAACGGCAAGGACAACTCCGCGAACAGCGCGTGGGGCTGGGACGACGGCAACGACGGCAGCGACCTCCAACGGGGCCTGCTGGCCACCGACCCGGCCTACCTGGTCTCCGTCTACTTCGCCAACCGCGGCACCTTCAGCCTGACCTACACCCGCAACTCCTACCGCTGACCGCGCGAGTCGAACCTCCAGGTCCCGCGTGTCTCGGACGTAGGACACGCGGGACCTGGGCGTTCGAGGCGCGCGGCTTGAGGTTCGGTGGTGACGGGGGCGGGCAGGGGTTCGGTGGGCGGGGTGTCGGTGGGCAGGGGTCCGGTGGCTCGGGTGGCGGTCGTGCTCGGCGACCACACCACGGCGCAGGTCACCGTCGGCACGGCGCTCGGCGCGATCGTCGGCGGCACGGTGTTCTGGCTGCTCACGGCAGTGTGAGCGTGGTTACGCCCGGTCACCGCCGTCGAGGACTTACCCTCCGGTGATGACGCTGAGGCTCGACACCGCAGGCCCGGTCGCCACGCTGACCATCGACCGCCCGGCCAAGCGCAACGCCATGAGCTACGCCATGTGGTCGGCGCTGCCCGGCCTGCTGGCCCAGGTCGAGCACGACGACGCCGTGCGCGTGCTGGTCGTCCGCGGCGGCGAGCACTTCTCGGCTGGCGCGGACATCAGCGAGTTCTCCACCCTCCGCAAGGGCGCGGACGGCGCGGCGAGGTACGGCGAGGCCGTGCACAACGGCGAACGCGCCATCGCCACCCTCGGCAAGCCGACCATCGCCGCCATCACGGGCTTCTGCATCGGCGGCGGCTGCGAGATCGCGCTGGCCTGCGACCTGCGCGTGGCGGCGGCGGACGCCCGGTTCGGCATCACGCCCGCCAAGCTCGGCATCGTCTACAACTTCACGTCCACCAAGCAGCTGGTCGACGTGGTCGGCCCGGCCTGGGCCAAGCAGATCCTGTTCGGCGGCGAGATCGTCGACTCGGCCACCGCGCTGCGCATCGGCCTGGTCAACGAGGTCCACCCGGCCGAGGCCCTGGACGCCAGGGTCAAGCAGCTCTCGGAGACCATCGCGGCACGCGCCCAGGTCAGCGTCCGCGGCGCGAAGCAGATCGTCAACCGGATCACCGACGGGCAGCACGACGAGGACGACGCCGTGCGCGCGCTGTACGACGAAGCGGTGCACAGCGAGGAGTACGCGGAGGGCGTGGCGGCCTTCCTGGAGAAGCGGGCGCCGAGGTTCTGAAACGCCGCATGCGGGTACCTCGACCGCATGACCGAACACCCGCTCGAAGGCGACCCGAACGACCCGGACCAGCACATCAACCCCGAACCGCCGCACTCGCCGGGCACGCCTGAGCCGCCCGACCTCGACGTGGACCCGGAGCAGTTCCTCGACGAGGGCGAGCGGCGCGGGCAGGAGGACGAGCCGCCCTCCTGAGAGGGCCCTCCCGGCGGGCGGGAGGGCCCTCCGGGAGGGTCAGTCGTCGTACTTGTTCGTGTCACCGGGCCATTCGCCGGTGAGCTTGTCGTAGCCGGTCGCGCCGCCCCGGTCGATCGCGGCCTTCACCAAGCCGAAGATCGCGCCCTGGACGGACGCGGCCAGGAGCACCTCGCCCCAGCCCCGGTCCTTCTGGGTCGGGGTGGGCGCCTCCTTGGTGCCGGTGATCAGCTTCCACACCTGGCCGAACAACGCGCTGGCGGCCAGACCGCCGAGCACGCCGAACAGCATGCCGAGGGGCCGGTACAGGAGCTTGTTCACGTTCACCGCCCCCTCCGCAGGAGCCTCCACAGCACGAGCACGACCGCCGCGACGCCCGCCGCGACCGCCGCCGGGTGCTGGCGAGCCTGCTGCACGCCCTGCTCGACGCGGTGCTGCACGGGCGGCGGCAGCGACTCGACCGCCTGCGCGGCCTTCGTGCCGACCTGCTCCGCGACCACCCCGGCCTTGAGGCTGACCTGATCGGCCACCTCGCCGGCCTTCTGGCTCACCTGCCCGGCCACCTCGCTCGCCTTGTGGCCGACCTGCTCCGCCACCTCGCCGGCCTTGTGGCCGACCTGGGAGGCCACGGCGCCCGCCTTCTCGCCGATCACGGCCGCCTTCTCGCCGACGGCCGCACCGGCCGCGCTCGCCGCCGCGCCCGCCTTGCCGACCTGCTCGCCCGCCTTGTCGGTGGCGTGGCCGACCTTGGCGGTGGCCTTGCCCGCCGCCGCCGACACCGCCGCGTTGGCCCGCGTAGCGGTCTCCTTCACCTGTTCCACTCCTTCGTGCGCCTTGTCCTTCACCCGCCCGGGCACGTCGGTCTTGTGCACGAGCGCTTCCACCGTGTCCCCGAGCTCCCGCCGGGTCTGCTCGACGTCGGCGCGCAACTCGTCCGGGTCGGTGGGGCCGTCCTTGCCGCTCATCGGTGTGCCCTCTCGCTCACGGTGGCGATGTCCTGCTTGACACCCGCCATGGCCTCTTCCGGCAACGGCGGCGTGCCGCGTTCGAGCTGCTTGCGGCCGACCAGCGCGAGCACGCCCGCGACGGCGAGCACGACCACCGCGACGACGAACGCCGCGATCCACGCCGGCATGACGGTCGCCAGCAGCAGCACCAGCCCGGCGATCACCGTCATCAGGCCGAACCAGGCCAGCACGCCCGCGCCGCCGAGCAGCCCGGCGCCCGTGCCGACGCGCTTGCCCTTCGTGCGCATCTCGGACACGGCCAACCGGATCTCGTCCCTGGCCAGCCTGCTCACCTGCTCGGACAGCCTGTTCACCAGTTCCGCGGTGGACGGTTCCCGCGCGGCGGCACCCGCCGTAACCCGATCGGTGCCCGCGTCAGCCGCGCGGGTGGCGGCGACGTGACTCATGGCCGTCTCCTCTCTCCACTCGCCCTCCGACTACCCGGAAACGCGTGGGTGTACGCACCGTGTTCGGGGGAAACCCGTCGCCCATGTCGCACGCACCGGAGGCGCCCACCCAGCTCCCGAAGCGCTCGTGGTGGGCAGTGTTGAAGCGGACGGTCAAGGAGTTCGACGACGACAACCTCACCGATTGGGCCGCCGCCCTCACCTACTACGCGGTGCTGTCGCTGTTCCCCGGCCTGCTGCTGCTGACCGCGCTGCTGGGCCTGCTCGGCCCGGACGCGGTGCAGTCCATTGTGGACAGCCTGGACGCGCTGGGGCCGGGCGAGGCCAAGGACACCGTCGCGGGCGCGCTGGAGAACCTGCGGAAGTCACAGGCCAGCGGCGTGCTGGCGATCGTCGGCCTGGTGACGGCGCTCTGGTCGGCCTCCGGCTACGTGGGCGCGTTCATGCGCGCGTCGAACTCGATCTACGACGTCGAGGAGGGCAGGCCGTTCTGGAAGGTCATCCCGCTGCGGCTGGGCCTGACCGTCGGCGTGGTGGTGCTGCTGGCGCTCACGGCGCTCGGCGTGACGCTCACCGGTGGCGTGGCCGAGTGGCTGGGCGAGGTGCTCGGGCTCGGCTCGACGTTCGTCACCGTGTGGGACATCGCGAAGTGGCCGGTGCTGTTCGTGCTCGCGAGCCTGGCCATCGGCCTGCTGTTCTGGGCCTCGCCGAACGTGCGGCAGCCCAGCTTCCTGTGGATCACGCCCGGTGGCCTGCTGACCGTGGTGGTGTGGGTCGCGGCCTCGCTCGGCTTCGCGTTCTACGTGGCGAACTTCGGTTCCTACAACAAGACCTACGGCTCGCTGGCCGGTGTGATCATCTTCCTGGTCTGGCTGTGGATCTCGAACCTGGCCCTGCTGCTCGGTGCCGAGCTGGACGCGGAGCTGGAGCGGGGCAGGCGGATGGAGGCCGGACAGCCCGCGGGGCGGGACCCGGTGGCCCCGCCCCGCGACACGGCTGCGATGGACTGAGCCGCCGGCGACCTACCCGCGTGGGCTCAGGCCTGCTGCTCGGTGACCTGCTTGCGCACTTCTTCCATGTCGACCTTGCGCGCCTGCTCGATGAGGTCCTCGAGCGCCGCCTCGGGCAGCGCGCCCGGCTGCGCGTACAGCACGACGCCGTCGCGCACGATCATCAAGGTCGGGATCGACCGGATCTGGAACGCCGCGGCGAGCTGCTGCTGCGCCTCGGTGTCGACCTTGCCGAACACGATGTCGGTGTGCTTCTTGGCGGACTTCTCGTAGGTCGGGGCGAACTGGACGCACGGCCCGCACCAGCCCGCCCAGAAATCGACCAGGACCATCTCGGAGCCGCCGACAACCTCGTCGAAGTTCTCCGCGGTCAGCTCCACGGTGGCCATAGGTCCTCCTTGCTGTGGACACGGGGGTCGCCCCCCTTGTACCCGGAGCAACGATGGTCACTCCCCGACAATTCCCTTCAACAAGCAGTGGACGTCTTCAACAGAACGTTGTAGCTTTCGGTTCACCCGAATGCAGGAGGTGCCCGTGCGCAGGACCGCAGCCCTCGCCCTGTCCCTGTTCGCGCTGGTGGCGTGCGGTTCGCCCGCCGAGGACCCGCCGGCCGGGACCGGCGACGACCTGCCGTCGTCCTCGGCGATCGTCGACGCGGTCACCAAGGACGACGCCCTGGCCGCGACCCTGCCGGCCGCCATCGCCCGATCGGGCAAGCTGCGCGTCGGCTCGAACATCCAGAACCCGCCGAACAACTTCTACGCCGCCGACGGCAAGACCCCGGTCGGCTCGGAGGTCGACCTGGCCAAGGCGCTCGGCGCCAAGCTCGGGCTGACCGTCGAGCACCAGGACATGGCGTTCGGCTCGCTCATCACGAGCCTGCAGGCGGGCCGGATCGACGTGACCATGGCCGCGATGAACGACACCCCGGAGCGGCAGCAGGCGATCGACTTCGTCGACTACTTCACCTCCGGCATCACGATCATGGTGCAGAAGGGCAACCCGGCGGGCATCAAGAGCCCCGACGACCTGTGCGGCAAGTCCGTCGCGGTCAACCTCGGCTCCAGCCAGGAGACCTACGCGAAGGAGTTCCAGTGCCTGTCCGGCGAACCCATCGGGGTGACCGCCACCGACAGCGACACGCAGAACCAGAACCAGCTGCGCACCGGCCGCGTCGCCGCCATCCTCAACGACCTGCCGACCGCCGTGTACGTGGCCAAGACCGCGGGTGACGGCGAGTTCTTCGAGGTCGTGGACCTGGCCCCGATCAACGGCGGCCCGTACGGCATCGGCGTCAACAAGAACACCCCCGAGCTGACCGGGGCGTTGCGGAAGGCGTTGCAGGCGCTGATCGACGACGGCACCTACGGCAAGATCCTCGAAGCCTGGGACGTCGAGCAGGGCGCCGTCACGAAGGCGACCGTCAATGGCAAGTGACACCGACGAGCTGGTCGTCGTCCCGCTGCGGCACTGGGGGCGGTGGGTCGTCGGCGCGGCGATCCTGGCCGTGCTCGGCGCGCTGGTCTGGGCGCTGGCCGGCGCGAAGATCGACTACGCCGCGGTGCCGGGGTTCTTCACCCACGACATCATGCTGCGCGGCCTGGTCAACACGGTCGTGCTGGCGCTGGCCGCGCAGGCGGGCGCGATCGTGCTCGGCGTGCTGATCGCGCTGCTGCGCCGCTCGGCCAACCCGGTCGCCCGCTGGTTCGCCGCCGGGTACGTGTGGCTGTTCCGCGGCCTGCCGGTGCTGCTGCAGATCCTGCTGTGGTTCAACCTGGCGCTGGTGTTCGAGAACATCTCCATCCCGGGGGTGTTCGAGGAGAAGACCAACGTCCTGGTGACCGCGTTCGTGGCCGCGCTGCTCGGGCTGGGCCTCAACGAGAGCGCCTACATGGCCGAGATCGTGCGGGCCGGGCTGAACAGCGTGGACCACGGCCAGGTCGAGGCGGCCAAGGCGATCGGCATGACGCCCGCGACCACGTTGCGGCGCGTCGTGCTGCCGCAGGCCATGCGGGTGATCATCCCGCCGACCGGCAACAACTTCATCAACATGCTCAAGGGCACGTCCATGGCGTCGGTCATCGGGTTCCTGGAGCTGATCCACGCCGCCAACAACATCGCCTCGCGCAACCTCCAGATCATGGAGACGCTGCTGGCCGCCGCCGCGTGGTACATGGTCGTGGTCAGCGTGGCGAGCGTCGGGCAGCACTTCCTGGAGCGCTACTACGGCAAGGGGGTGGCCCGGTGACCCTCGTGCGGGCGGTGGGCGTGCGCAAGTCGTTCGGGTCCACTCCCGCCGCCGGAGGTGGCAATCGGATACAAGTGTTGCGCGACTTCAACCTCACGGTGGCCGCGGGGCAGGTGGTGTGCCTGCTCGGGCCGTCGGGTGCGGGCAAGTCGACGTTCCTGCGCTGCGTGAACCACCTGGAGACGATCGACGCCGGCCGGATCTGGGTGGACGGCGAGCCGGTCGGGTTCACCGCGCGCGGCGGGAAGCTGTTCGAGCTGCGCGAGCGGGAGGTGGCGCGGCAGCGGCGCGGTGTCGGCATGGTGTTCCAGCGGTTCAACCTGTTCCCGCACCGCACGGCGGTGGAGAACGTCGCCGAGGGCCCGGTGCACGTGCTGCGGACGCCACGCAAGGCGGCCGTGGACGAGGCGCGGGCGTTGCTGGACCGGGTGGGGCTGGCCGACAAGGCCGACTCCTACCCGCACCAGCTGTCCGGCGGCCAGCAGCAACGGGTGGCGATCGCGCGGGCGCTGGCCATGCGGCCCAAGCTCATGCTGTTCGACGAGCCGACGTCCGCGCTGGACCCGGAGCTGGTCGGCGAGGTGCTGGACGTGATGGCCGACCTCGCCCGCGACGGCATGACCATGATCGTGGTCACGCACGAGATCGGGTTCGCCCGGCAGGTCGCCGACTCGGTGGTGTTCATGGTGGACGGCGCGGTGGTCGAGACCGGGCCGCCGGGTCAGGTGCTGGACAATCCGCGACAGCAACGCACGCAGCAGTTCCTCGCGAAGGTGCTCTAGGTGGTCATGCGCATCCCGTCGTCCTACCTCGTCCAGTTCCACGAGCCGGAGGGGTACCTGGACTTCGCCCGCTTCGGGCCGCCGTCGTTCGCCGTGGTGGACGCCTCCACGCGGCTGGTGGAGGCCTCGGTGTCGGCCGGGCCGTCCACGGTGGACGACCTGATGCGCCAGGAGCTGCGCGCGAAGGCCGCGGTGGCCCGGCTGTGCCGCGGCGACACCGACCACGTGACGCTGCTGCCGAACACGAGCACCGGCCTGTTCCAGACCGCGCTGGGGGTGACCGGCGAGGTGCTGGTGTCGTCGGGGGAGTTCCCGGCGAACACCTACCCGTGGGCGCGGTCGCCGTCGGTCGACGTGTCGTGGCTGCCGCCCGGCCCGGTGACGGCCGACGTGGTGCGGGAGGCGTTGACGCCCCGCACGACCGCCGTGTCCGTGAGCGCGGTGGACTTCCGCACCGGCTACCGGGCCGACTTGGCGGCGCTGCGCGAGGTGGTCGGCGATCGGCTGCTGGTCGTGGACGGCATCCAGGGCTTCGGGGTGGTCGACGAGCCGTGGGAAGTGGCCGACGTGCTGGTGGTCGGCGGGCAGAAGTGGCTGCGGGCGGGCTGGTCGACGGGGTTCATGACGCTGTCGGACCGGGCGCTGGGCAGGCTCGACCCGGTGCTGTCGGGCTGGACGGGCGCCGAGGACCCCGGGTTGTTCGACAACGGCATCCACCCGGTCGGCGAGGGGGCCGCGGGCTGGTCGATCACCAACCTGAGCCCGATCGCCTCGGGTGCGCTGGCGGCGGCGTTGGAGCTGGTCGAGGTGGCCGGGGTCGAGGCCATCCACGCGAGGATCGTTGAACGATCCGGCGAACTGGCCGAGGTGATCCGCGCGGCCGGCGGGGAGGTCGTGTCCGCGCCGGACCGCCGGGCGGGCATCCTCGCGTTCACGCTGCCCGAGCACGCGCCGTCGGTGATCGGCGCGGCGCTGGCGGACGCGGGCGTGGCGGCGACCGTGCGGCCGGAGCACGTCCGCCTGTCGCCGCACGCCTCCACGACGGCCGACACCGTCGCCCGCTTCGCCACCGCGTTGAAGGAGATCCGCAAGCCGGTCGTCGTCGAAGTGCCCGCGCCCGCTCCGGCGGTGACCTCCGAGGTGCTCACCGCGCTGATCCCGACGGTGAACAGCCTGGCCACCGCGTTGGGACCGGGCACCGAGGTCGTGCTGCACGACCTCGGCGCCCTGCCCAACTCGATCATCGCCATCGCGGGCGAGCTGACCGGCCGCAAGGTCGGCGGCCCGATGACCGACCTGCTGCTCGGCCTCGTCCGCCGCGGCACGACGCAGGACCTCGCCGGCTACGAGACCTACGCGCCGGACGGGCGGGTGATCCACTCGTCCACCGTGTTCCTGCGCGACGCCGACGGCGTGGCGGTCGGCTGCCTGTGCGTGAACAGCGACCCGGGCCCGGACCGGCGCCCGGAGCAGGCGGTGTCGGGTGCACCGGCGGTGGAGGCCTTCCCCGGCGACGTCGACACCCTTCAACGGCTCCTGGTCGAACGCGCCGTGACCGCCGTCGGCGTGCCCGTGGAGCTGATGAAGAAGTCGCACAAGTCCCAGGTGGTGCGGGTGCTCGACGAGGCGGGCCTCTTCCTGATCCGCGACTCGATCGACTACCTGGCCGGCGTGCTGGGCGTGACCCGGTACACGATCTACAACTACCTCAACGAGGTCAGGGGCTGACTGCCCTCGTGCACGGCCGCGTGGGCGGCGTCCCGCGCGGCGTTGGCGTCGTCGTCGGTCAGGGTGCGGGTCGGGTGGCGCAGGACCAGGCGCAGCAGCACGTTCTTCTGGTCCGGTCGCGCGCCCAGCCTCGCCACGGCCGCCGGCGGCAGGTCGGACACCGGGGTCTCGCCGACCACGGTGACCTCCTCCACCAGGTCGCCGACGGCGGCGCGCACGACGTCGCCGATCGTCTCGCCATCGGCGTCCGCGCCGACCGCGACGGAGATGTCCCGCATGACCGGCGGGTGCCTGGACACCGGCCGGTAGGGCGTGAGGTCCAGCATCTGGGCGGCCACGCGCGGGTCGTCCGAGGACAGCAGCCGGATGTCCGGGACGCCCTTGCGCAGCATCAGCAGCCGGTCGAGGCCGACGCCCAGCGCCAGGCCGTGCACGTCGTCGGGCAGCCACGCCCGGCGCAGGACGTGCCGGGCCGCCAGGCCGCACTCGGCGACCTCCAGCCACTCGCCGTCCACCAGCACGTCCACCTGCCGTCCCGCCGTGGTGTACGGGTGGGTCGCGGGCGTCGTCCGGTACCGCAGACCGGGCACGGCGGTGGTGATCACGGCGTCGATCAACTCGTCCAGGTCGGCCCGGTGGTGGGAGATCCGCCACAGGTCGAGCTGGTGCGGCGTGCCCGAGTGCACCCGGTCGACCGCGTCGCGGCGGTACACCATCCCCACGCACGCCAGCAGCACGTCGTCCCAGCCGTCCTGCGTGCCGAGCAGCCGCAACGCGGGCGGCACCATGGCCGTGGTGTGGCTGCGCAGCATGCGGTTCTCGCCGGTGTAGCGCGTGTAGCGGGCGTCGCGGGTGACGGCGTCGGGCGGGTAGCCCAGCGCGGTGTAGTTGTCGTCGACCGACACCTCCGGGTGGTCGCGCAGCACGCGCGGCTCACCCGGCAGGGCGGCGAGGACGTCGTCGACCAGCAGTTGCATGGCGTGCGGCCCGTAGGTGGGGTCGCTGAGGTCGCGAGGCACGGCGGGTGGTCCCTTCGGAGGTGGTGGACGTCGGCTGGAGGGGGAATCCCCCGAGCCGGTCCGCCACCGGGACCGCGTGAACTAGCGCACGCCGCAGGCCCCAGCGGCCGGGTCTCCCGGCCGGGGGCGGCTAAATCGGCGCGTCACGTTTTCCACGATAGCCCGCGCGTGCCGCATGATGCACGCATGTTGTCGAGCAAGGGCGAGGACTTCCGCGCGTTCTGGACCGAGCGCCACCTGTGCACGCTGACCACGATCCGCCCCGACGGCACGCCGCACGTGGTGCCGGTCGGCGTCACGCTGGACGTGGAGACGGCCACCGCCAGGGTGATCACCTCGGGTGACTCGCACAAGGCGCGGCGGATCCTGGCCGCCGGCGGCGCTCCCGTGGCGGTGTGCCAAGTGGACGGACGTCGGTGGTCGACGCTGGAGGGGCACGCGGTCGTCCGCCGCGAGCCGGAGGTGGTCCGGGACGCCGAGCGGCGCTACGCCGACCGCTACCGCACGCCCCGGCCCAACCCGCGGCGCGTGGTGATCGAGATCGCCGTCACCCGCGTGCTGGGGACGGTGTGAGCGTCACGGTCGTCGGCATCGGCGCCGACGGCTGGGCCGGGCTGCCGGACGCGTCGCGGCACGAGATCGCGTCGTGCGAGGTGCTGATGGGCAGCGCCCGGCAGCTCGACCTGGTGCCGGGGGAGTTCGAGCGGGTGCCGTGGCCGTCGCCGTTGCTGCCCGCGCTGCCGGGGCTGCTGGCCCGGCACGCCGGGCGGCGGGTCGGCGTGCTGGCCAGCGGCGACCCGATGTTCCACGGCATCGGCGCCACCGTGGTGCGGCTGCTGGGCGCCGAACGGGTCCGCGTCGTGCCGCACCCGTCGTCGGTGTCGCTGGCGTGCGCGCGCCTGGGGTGGGCGTTGCACGACGTGGCCGTGGTGAGCCTGGTCGGCAAGCCCGCCGCGCTCGTCGTGCCGCACCTGCACCCCGGACGGCGCGTGCTCGTGCTCGGCGGGAACCCGCGCGAGGTCGCGGCCCTGGCCCCGGACGCGCGGCTGACCGTGCTGGAGCAGCTGGGCGGGCCGGGGGAGCGGGTGCACCACTCGCTCGACGACGCCGACCCGTTGCACGTGCTCGCGGTCGAGTGCGGCGCGGACGGCGCGTCGCTGACGCCGGGCCGGCCGGACGAGGAGTACGAGCACGACGGGCAGTTGACCAAGCGCGAGGTGCGGGCGGTGACGCTGGCGCTGCTCGCGCCGCGCCCCGGCGAGCTGCTGTGGGACGTGGGCGCGGGTGCGGGCAGCATCGCCGTCGAGTGGTGCCGGACCCACCCGGGCTGCCGGGCCATCGCGGTGGAGCGGCACCCCGAGCGGGCCGCGCGCATCACCCGCAACGCGGCCAAGTGGGGCGTGCCGGGCATCGAGGTCGTCGTCGGCTCGTCGCCGGGCGCGCTCGACCTGGAGGCGCCTGACGCGGTGTTCATCGGCGGCGGCCTCACCGCCGAGGGCGTGGTCGAGCGCTGCTGGGACGCCGTCAAGCCCGGCGGGCGGTTGGTGGCCAACGCCGTGACGCTGGAGTCGGAGGCAGTGCTGACCCGGTGGCACGGCAGGCTGGGCGGCGACCTGAGCCGGATCGAGGTGAGCCGGGCGACCGCGATCGGCGGCTTCACCGGCTGGCGCCCGCAGATGCCCGTGACCACCTGGCTAGTGACCAAGGAGCGTTCGTGACCGTCCACTTCATCGGCGCCGGGCCCGGCGCGGCCGACCTGCTCACCCTGCGCGCGGCGCGGCTCATCGCCGAGTCGCCGGTCTGCCTGTACGCGGGCGCGCTGGTGCCGGCCGAGGTGCTGGAGCACTGCCCGCCCGGCGCGCGCCTGGTCGACACCGCGAACCTGGACCTCGACGAGATCACGACCGAGCTCGCCGCCGCGCACGCCGCCGACCAGGACGTGGCCCGCCTGCACTCCGGCGACCCGTCGGTGTTCAGCGCGATGGCCGAGCAGATGCGCCGGCTGGACGCCCTGGGCATCGCCTACGACGTGACGCCGGGCGTGCCCGCCTTCGCCGCAGCCGCCGCGTCGCTGAACCGCGAGCTGACCGTGCCGGGCGTCGGGCAGACGGTGATCCTGACCCGCACCGCGGCCCGCGCCACCGCGATGCCGCCGGGGGAGGACCTGCTGACGCTCGGCCGCCCCGGCGCCACGATCGTGCTGCACCTGGCCGTGCAGCGGATCCTGGAGGTGGTCGCCGATTTGCTGCCGAACTACGGCGCGGACTGCCCGGTCGCCGTCGTCGCCCGTGCCGGCCGCGACGACGAGCTGGTGTTGCGCGGCACCCTGGCCGACATCGCCGACCAGGTGCGCGCGGCGGGCGTGAAGCGCACCGCCGTCATCGTCGTGGGCCGGGTGCTGACCGCCGAGGGCTTCCCGGACAGCCACCTCTACTCGACCACCCGCAGCCGGTCGTGACGGGGTCAGGCCCGGCCGACGACGGCGCCCGCGCGGTCGATCACGATCACGTCCACGGTGACCGGGGCGCCGCGCAGCACGTCGTCCGCCGTCGCCTTGGCGCGTTCGGCCACCAGGTCGCCCAGCGGCACCCCCGCCGCCTGGCACACCTGCAACGCGCCGAGCGCCGTGTTCGCTTCGAGGACGGCCGAGGCGAGCGCCGGGTCGGCCACGAGCGACGCCAGGAAGCCCAGGTTCACCTGCGACCGCCCCGAGTGCAGGTCCAGGTGCCCGTCCGCCAGCTTGGACAGCTTCCCGATCCCGCCCGCCACGGTCAGCCGGCGCACGGGGTGGCGGCGCAGGTACTTCAGCACCGCGCCGGCGAAGTCGCCCATGTCCAGCAACGCGTCCTCCGGCAGCCCGTGCAGCGCCGCCGCGACCTTCTCCGACGTGCTCCCGGTGCACCCGGCCACGTGCTCGTAGCCCTGCGCCCGCGCCACGTCGATGCCCCGCCGGATGCTGTCGATCCACGCCGAGCACGAGTACGGCACCACGATCCCCGTCGTGCCCAGGATCGACAGCCCGCCCAGGATCCCCAGCCGCGGGTTCCAGGTCTTGCGCGCCAACTCCTCGCCGTGCTCGACCGAGATCGACACGACCACGTCGCCGCTGCCGCCGTGCTCGGCCGCGACCCGCGCGACGTGCTCGCGCATCAGCTGCCGCGGCACGGGGTTGATCGCCGGCTCGCCGACCGCCAGCGGCAGGCCGGGCTTGGTCACCGTGCCGACACCGGGCCCCGCCTCGAACACCACGCCGCTGCCCGGCGCGCCGTGCCGGACGGTGGACCCGACCAGCGCGAGGTGCGTGACGTCCGGGTCGTCGCCCGCGTCCTTCACGATCGCGGCGAACGCCCGGCCCTCGCCCAACTCCTCGCGGGCCAGCGCGAACGACGGCGTCTGACCCTTCGGCAGCACGATCCCGACCGGGTCGGGGAACTCGCCGGTGAGCAACGCCGTGTACGCCGCCGTGGTCGCGGCGGTGGCGCAGGCGCCGGTGGTCCAGCCGAAGCGCAGGTTCGTGCTCACGACGACAGGATGCAACAGCCGTGAGGACCGTGCTGGTGCTGGGTGGCACGGGCGAGGCCCGCGCGCTGGCCGCCGCGCTCACCGGCGCCCGCGTGATCTCGTCGCTGGCCGGCCGGGTGGCCGACCCGAAGCTGCCCGCCGGCGAGGTCCGGATCGGCGGCTTCGGCGGCGTGGACGGGCTCGTGGCCTACCTGCGGGCCGAACGCGTGGACGCCGTCGTCGACGCCACGCACCCGTTCGCCGACCGCATCACCGCGAACGCCCTCGCCGCCACCACCGCGACCGGCACGCCGTTCCTCGTGCTGCGCCGCCCCGGCTGGCCGCCGGAGGACGACTGGCATTACGTGGACAGCGTCGCCGAAGCCGCCGCGCTCGTCGCCGGCCGCCGCGCGTTCATCACCACCGGCCGTCAGGAGCTGGCCGCGTTCACCAGCGGTGTCGCGCGCACCGTCGACCCGCCCGACCCGCCGAACCCGCACGTGCACCTCGTGCTCGACCGCGGACCGTACACAGTGGACGGTGAACTGGCGCTCCTGCGCGAGCACCGGATCGAAGTCCTGGTCACCAAGGACAGCGGCGGTCCGATGACGGCGGCCAAGCTGACCGCGGCCCGTCACCTCGGCATCCCCGTCGTCGTCGTGCGCCGACCACCGCCGCCACCGGCGCCGCTGGTGGAGACGGTGGCCGAGGCCGTCGACTGGCTCACCCGGGGTAGCGGCGCGGCGTGAACACCGTGCCGCGCGCGCTGACCCGCGTCTGCGAGGACCCGACCAGCAACAGGCACCGCATGTCCACGGTGGACGCGTCCAGGTCCGCCAACCGCACCACCCGCACGGACTCCTCCGGCCCGCCGACGTCGCGCCCGACGACCACCGGCGTGTCGGGGGAGCGGTGCCGCAGCAGCGCGTCCCGCGCCTTGTCCACCTGCCACGTGCGGCTGCGCGAGGCCGGGTTGTAGATCGCCAGCACGAGGTCGGCCCTCGCCGCCGCCTCCAGCCGCTCCTCGATCACGTCCCACGGCTTGAGCCGGTCGGACAACGACACCACGCAGTAGTCGTGCCCCAGCGGCGCGCCGACCCGGCTCGCCACCGCGTGCGCCGCGGTCAACCCCGGCAGCACCGTCACCGGCACGTCCGCGAACTGCTCCTCGGTCGCCACCTCCAGCACCGCGCTGGCCATCGCGAACACGCCAGGGTCGCCCGACGACACCACCGCGACCCGCCGCCCGCGCTTGGCCAGGTCCAGCGCGAACGCCGCCCGCTCGGCCTCCACCTTGTTGTCCGACGCGTGCCGCCGCTGCCGCGGGTTCACCGGCACCCGGTTCAGGTAGGTCACGTAGCCGACCAGGTCGTCGGCCTCCGCCAGCGCCCGCCGCGCCTCCGGCGTCAACCACTCCGGCCCGGCCGGGCCGAGCCCGACCACCACCACCCGGCCCTCGGGCGCCGGCCGCGCCGCGGGCTTGCTCGGCAGCAACGCCAACGAGAAGTACGGCACCCCCTCGGCGTCCACTTCGGACAGCGGCGCGGTCCGCTGCGCGCCGGTCGTCGCCCGCTCCACGTACCAGGCCTCGTCCAACCGCCCCGCGCGCGCCAGCGCCTCCCGCACCTGCGGGAACGTCCGCCCCAGCTTCATGATCGCCACCGGGTCGCCGCCGGCCAGGTGCTCCACCAGCGCGTCCGCCGACAACGTCCCCGGCAGCACGGTCAGCACCTCGTCCCGCTCCACCAGCGGCCGGCCGATCACCGCCGCGCCCGCGCTCACCGACGTCACGCCGGGCACGACCTCGGCCTCGTACCGGTGCGCCAGCCGCTTGTGCAGGTGCATGTAGGAGCCGTAGAAGAACGGGTCGCCGGCCGCCAGCACCACCACCGTGCGCCCGGCGTCCAGGTGCGCGGCCAACCGCGCCGCGCACTCCTCGTAGAACGCGTCGATCTCGCCCTGGTAGTCGTCGGAGTCCTCGGTCGTGACGGGGTAGACCAGCTGCTCCTCGACCTGCCCCTCCCGCAGGTACGGCGCGGCGATGCGGCGCGCGACGCTGCGCCCGTGCCGCGCGCTGTGGAAGACGACCACGTCCGCCTCGCCGATCAGCCGCGCCGCCTTGACGGTCACCAGCTCCGGGTCGCCCGGACCCACCCCGACCCCGTACAGCTTGCCCGTCATTCTTCCTCGCTCGCGATCGCGTTGAGCGCCGCCGCGGTCATGGCGCTGCCGCCACGCCGACCGCGCACGACCAGGTGCTCCAACCCCAGGTCGTTGTCCGCCAACGCGTCCTTCGACTCGGCCGCGCCGATGAACCCCACCGGCACCCCCAGCACGGCGGCGGGCCGGGGCGCGCCCGCCGCGATCATGTCCAGCAGGTGGAACAACGCGGTCGGCGCGTTGCCGATGGCGACCACCGCGCCGTCCAGCCGGTCGCGCCACAGCTCCAACGCCGCCGCGCTGCGCGTGGTGCCCAGCTCCGCCGCCAGGTCCGGCACGCGCGGGTCGCCCAACGTGCACACGACCTCGTTGTCCGCGGGCAGCCGCCGCCGCGTCACGCCCGCCGCGACCATCTGCGCGTCGCAGAGGATCGGCGCGCCGGCCACCAGCGCCGCCCGCGCGTCGCGCACCACGTGGGGCGAGAAGTCGACGTCCGCGACCAGGTCGACCATCCCGCAGGCGTGGATCATGCGCACCACCACCCGGGACACGTCCGACGGGAAGCGCGCCAGGTCTGCCTCGGCGCGGATGGTGGCGAAGGAGCGGCGGTAGATCTCCGCGCCGTCCTTGACGTAGCTGGTCAATTGATCTCCTCGTACCCGTCGCCGGTCGCGACGAACTCCACCACGTCGCCGGCCGGCCTGCCGCACCGGCGTGCGCAGCCCGACCAGTGCACCCGGCCCGGCGTGGACCGGGTGTCGAGCCAGCGGGTCGCGTCGGCGCGCACGTCGGCCAGCGACTTGGCGCAGCCCGGCCGCCCGGTGCACGCGCTGACGCCGTGCCACGGGGAGTCCGGCGAGGTGAACAGGCCGCCGGTGTCGCTCCCGGCCGGCAGCACCACGCTGCGCCACGGCGTGAGCCGGACCGGCACGCCGGCCAGCAGCCGTGCGTCCCAGCGCCCGAACGGCACGCCCGCCACGACCGCGGAACCGTGCGGCCCCGGTGCGACGGGCGTCACATCCGGCTCGATCCGGACGTCACCCGGAACGCCCAACGCCGCCGTGATCTTCCGCACACCGCCGTCCACTTCGGACAGCCGCCACGCGTCGCCGCGGAGCTCGCCGAACAGCCGCGCGGCGGTCACCACGGCCGCGACCGGATCGGCCACGCGCAGCCCTGAATCGTGGCCTGCCAGGAACAACGCGTCGCCGACCAGCCCGACGTCACCTCCCAGGCCGCTGACCGCGCCACCCACCGTGACCAGGAAACGCCCTGGCAGGGACGCCAGCTCCGGCACGGCCAGCAACGCCGCGTCGATCTCGTCGACCAGCGCCTGGTTGTCGTCCAACGGCGCGGCGACGATGTTCCGCATCCGCTCGTGGCTCATCGAGGGCAGCAGGCCGACGTCGCGCAACCGCGCGCCCAGCTCGTGCTCCGCCCCCGGCGTCAAGCCCCTGATCTGCAGGTTCGCCCGCGAGGTCAACTCCAGGACGCCGTCGCCCAGCTCGATCGCGGCGGACCGGAGCACGTCGACCTGCCCGGCGTCCAACGTCCCGCCGGGCACCCGCACGCGCGCCAGCCCGCCGTCGGCGGCCCGGTGCACGTCGACCGCGCCGGGGCAGGCGTCCGGGTGAGTTCGATCCGTGGGCATGGACTGGATGCTAACTGCCGTTAGGGTGACCTCCGAACGGCGAAGCAGCAGGAGGAAGCCGGTGTGAATCCGGCGCGGTCCCGCCACTGTGACCGGGGGAGGCCCCGGGAGTCAGGAACTCCGCTCGCCGTACCCACGACCGGGGCGAGGACCCCCGAGGGATGGAGCCCGCACGTGATCCTGCTGTTGTCGACCTCCGACACGGACCTGCTGTCCGCCCGCGCGAGTGGCGCCGACTACCGCCTGGCCAACCCCGCCCGCACCGCCGTCGACGACCTGTCGGCCCTGGTGGAGGGCGTCGACCTGGTGGTCGTGCGCATCCTCGGCGGGCGCCGGATGTGGGAGGAGGGGCTCGACCGGCTGCTCGCCTCGGGCCTGCCGGTCGTCGTGCTGGGCGGTGAGCAGAACCCCGACGCGCCGCTGATGGAGCTGTCGACCGTGCCCGGCGGGGTCTGCGCCGAGGCGCACGCCTACCTGGCGCACGGCGGCGCGGCGAACCTCGCCCAGCTGCACCACTTCCTGTCCGACACGGTGCTGCTCACCGGCCACGGCTTCGCGCCGCCCGCACCGACGCCCACCTGGGGCGTGCTCGAACGGCAGGACGCGGGCGAGGGCCCGACCATCGCCGTCCTGTACTACCGCGCCCACCACGTGGCCGGGAACACGGCGTTCGTGCACGCGCTGTGCGACGCGATCGTGGCCAAGGGCGGCCGTCCGCTGCCGGTCTTCTGCGCCTCGCTGCGCACCGCCGAGCCGGAGCTGCTGGCCGTGCTCGGCCAGGCCGACGCCCTGGTGGTGACCGTGCTCGCGGCCGGCGGCACCAAGCCCGCCTCCGCGTCCGCCGGCGGTGATGACGAGGCGTGGGACGTGGGCGCGCTGGCCGCCCTCGACGTGCCGGTGCTGCAGGCCCTGTGCCTGACCACGAGCCGGGCCGCGTGGGACGGCAACGACGACGGGCTGTCCCCTTTGGACACCGCCACCCAGGTCGCGATCCCGGAGTTCGACGGCCGGATCATCACGGTGCCGTTCTCGTTCAAGGAGGTCGACGAGGACGGCCTCACGGTCTACGTCGCCGACGACGAGCGCGCGGCGCGGGTCGCGGGCATCGCCGTGCGCCACGGCCGGCTGCGCCACGTGCCGCCGGCCGAACGGCGCATCGCGGTGATGCTGTCGGCCTACCCGACCAAGCACTCCCGCATCGGCAACGCGGTCGGCCTGGACACGCCGGCCAGCGTCGTGCGGCTGCTCACCGCCATGGCGGAGCACGGCTACGACATCGGCGACGAGCTGCCGGGCGTGGCCGACCTCGACGGCGACGCGCTGATCCACGCCCTCATCGCGGCCGGCGGCCAGGACGCCGACTGGCTCACCGAGGAGCAGCTCCAGGGCAACCCCGTGCGGCTGCCGGCGGCCCGCTACCGGCAGTGGTACGCCACCCTGCCCGAGGACACCCGCGAGGAGATGGAGCGGCACTGGGGCGAGGCGCCCGGCGAGCTGTTCGTGGACCGGTCGCGGGACCCCGACGGCGAGATCGTGCTGGCCGCCCTGCGCTCCGGCAACGTCGTGGTCATGGTCCAGCCGCCGCGCGGCTTCGGCGAGAACCCCATCGCCATCTACCACGACCCGGACCTGCCGCCGAGCCACCACTACCTGGCCGCCTACCGCTGGCTGGAGGACGAGTTCGGCGCCGACGCCGTGGTGCACGTGGGCAAGCACGGCAACCTGGAGTGGCTGCCCGGCAAGACCGTCGGCCTGTCGGCGGGCTGCGGGCCCGACGCGGCGCTGGGCGACCTGCCGCTGATCTACCCGTTCCTGGTCAACGACCCGGGCGAGGGCACCCAGGCGAAGCGCCGGGCGCACGCCACCCTGGTCGACCACCTCGTGCCGCCGATGGCCAGGGCCGACAGCTACGGCGACATCGCCCGGCTGGAGCAGCTGCTGGACGAGCACGGCACCATCGCCGCCATGGACCCGGCCAAGCTGCCGGCGATCCGGGCCCAGATCTGGACCTTCATCCAGGCCGCCAAGCTCGACCACGACCTCGGCCTGGCCGACCGGCCGGAGGACGACGGGTTCGACGAGCTGATCCTGCACGTCGACGGCTGGCTGTGCGAGATCAAGGACGTCCAGATCCGCGACGGCCTGCACGTGCTGGGCCAGGCGCCCACCGGCGGGACCAGGGTGAACCTGGTGCTGTCGATCCTGCAGGCCAAGCAGATGTGGGCGGGTCGGGTCGCCGCCCTGCCCGGCCTGCGCGAGGCGCTGGGCCTGAGCGAGTCCGGCGACGACCGGACCGCCACCGACCGGGTCGAGGAACAGGCCCGCGCGCTCGTCCAGGCGATGGAAGACGCCAATTGGGACGTGAACGCGGCCCGGACGCTCACCGACGACGAGGACGTGGCGCGGATCCTGGAGTTCGCCGCGCTGGAGGTCGTGCCCCGGCTGGCCCGCACCACCGACGAGCTGGCGAACGTGCTGCACGCCCTGGACGGCGGGTACGTGCCGGCCGGTCCGAGCGGCTCGCCGCTGCGCGGCCTGGTGAACGTGCTGCCGACCGGCCGCAACTTCTACTCGGTCGACCCCAAGGCGGTGCCGTCCCGGCTGGCCTGGGAGACCGGCCAGGCCATGGCCGACTCGCTGCTGGAGCGCTACCGCGCCGACACGGGGGAGTGGCCGCCGTCGGTCGGCCTGTCGGTCTGGGGCACGAGCGCGATGCGCACCGCGGGTGACGACATCGCCGAGGTGCTGGCCCTGCTGGGCGTGCGGCCCGAATGGGACGAGCAGTCCCGCCGGGTGACCGGACTGGAAGTGATCCCGCTCGCCGAGCTGAACCGGCCGCGAATCGACGTCACGGTCCGGATCAGCGGTTTCTTCCGCGACGCGTTCCCCCACGTCGTGGCACTGATCGACGACGCGGTGCGACTGGTCGCGAACTTGGACGAGTCGGCCTCGGACAACTACGTCCGGGCGCACGCCCAAGCCGATCTCGCGCAGCACAACGACCCGCGCCGGGCGACAATGCGGATCTTCGGCAGCAAACCCGGTGCGTACGGCGCCGGCCTCCTCCCGCTGATCGACAGCCGCAACTGGCGCGACGACGCCGACTTGGCCGAGGTGTACGCGGTGTGGGGCGGCTACGCCTACGGCCGCGAACTCGACGGCGTCGAAGCCCGGCCGGCGATGGAGAGCGCCTACAAGCGCATCGCGGTGGCGGCGAAGAACATCGACACGCGTGAACACGACATCGCCGATTCCGACGACTACTTCCAATATCACGGCGGAATGATCGCGACCGTGCGCGCGCTCACCGGAAAAGCGCCCGCCGCTTATGTCGGCGACAGCACGCGGCCCGATGCCGTGCGCACCAGAACGCTGAACGAGGAGACGAACCGGATCTTCCGCGCCCGCGTGGTGAACCCGAGGTGGTTGGCCGCGATGCGCGAGCACGGGTACAAGGGCGCGTTCGAACTCGCGGCCACCGTCGACTACCTGTTCGGCTACGACGCCACCACCGGCGTGGTCGCGGACTGGATGTACGAGCAGCTCGTGGCGAGCTACGTGCTGGACCCGGTGAACCGGGAGTTCCTGGCCCGGTCCAACCCGTGGGCGCTGCACGGCATGTCCGAACGGCTCCTGGAGGCGGCCGAGCGGGGTATGTGGGAGCACCCGGAGCCCGCGACGCTGGAAGCGCTGCGAAAGGCGTACCTGGAAACCGAGGGCGACCTGGAGGACGGCGGCTGAGCCTTCGGGCCGCCCGCCCGCGGTCCACGACGCCGTCTATAACGTCGCGGAAACGCGTCGATCATGAGGGGTACCCCTATATCCCCGGGCGCCGCGCGCGTGACGAAACACTTCGGTGAATCACTGGCCCGGAACGGACGTCCCGCCGCGCGCTGCGGGACGTCCGGAGGTGACTCGGCCGGCCGGTGACGCCACCCGGTCGGCCGACTCGCACTACCCGTCCGGACGACTCGGCGCGCCACTCCCCGCGACTCGCCGTGGGGCGGTGCCGGACACGCGCGCACTTCCGGTGCAGACTGGTGGCGGGTGAGCGGGTTCGCGACTCGGGAATCTTTTCGGGCCGTTCGGCGCGGAGATGAACCGAGCGTGTCCGACCGGTCTACGAACAGTGCCTGAACGGACCACTGGACCAGCGGCTAGCAGAATCGGTCCAGCAAGGCAAATGACGCAACGTCGGTAACAGCGCGGACACGGGAGCTTGACACAACTCCGTGGCGCGAACCACACTCCCCCAAAACCTGGGAGCGCTCCCAGAACGTTCACCGCCGATCAACTGAGGAGTTCTCGTGCGCTACCGTCGAGCAGGCTTGGCCAAAGTCCTGGCCTGCACCGCAGTGCTTGCCGCTGTCGCCACGGCCTGTGGCTCGGGAGGTTCCGGAGGGGCATCCGACGGCAAGGTCGAGCTGACCATCGCGACCTTCAACGAGTTCGGGTACGAGGAGCTCCTCAAGGAGTACGAAGCCGCGAACCCGAACGTCAAGGTCACGCAGCGCAAGACCGGCCAGGCCGCGCCGCACCACCAGAACCTGTTCACCAAGCTGGGCGCGGGTTCCGGCCTCGCCGACGTCGAGGCCGTCGAAGAGGGCTTCCTGAGCCAGGTCATGTCCAAGTCGGGCCAGTTCGAGAACCTCAAGGAGATCGGTCCGAAGGACGTCCGCGACGACCGCTGGCTGCAGTGGAAGGTCGACGCCGTCACGACCAAGGACAACAAGCTCATCGGCTACGGCACCGACATCGGCCCGCTGGCCATGTGCTACCGCAAGGACATGCTGGAGGCCGCCGGCCTGCCGGCCGACCCCGAGGGCGTCAAGGCCCTGTTCGCCACCTGGGACTCGTACTTCGAGGCCGGTGACAAGTACGTCAAGGCGACCGGCAAGCCGTGGTTCGACTCGGCCGCGCAGATCTTCAACCCGATGCACAACCAGGCCGAGACCGGCTACTTCGACCGCGACGACAAGCTCGTGATCGAGACCAACGACGACAAGAAGATCTGGGACCAGGTCACCGGCGCGGTCGCGCGCGGCCAGTCGGCCAAGCTCTCCGCGTGGAGCCCGGAGTGGCAGACCGGCTTCAAGGAGTCGGCGTTCGCCACCAAGACCTGCCCGTCCTGGATGCTGGGTGTCATCGAGGGCAACGCCGGTCCCGACCACAAGGGCAAGTGGGCCGTCACCGCGGCGTTCCCCGGCGGCGGCGGCAACTGGGGCGGCTCGTACCTGACCGTCCCGAAGCAGGGCAAGAACAAGGCCGAGGCCGCCAAGCTGGCCGCGTGGCTGACCGCGCCCGAGCAGCAGATCAAGGCGTTCAAGGCCAAGGGCACCTTCCCGAGCCAGACCGAGGGCCTGATCTCCCCCGAGCTGCTCAACCAGACCAGCGAGTACTTCGGTGGCGAGAAGGTCGGCATGCTGTTCGCCGAGCAGGCCAACAAGGTCGCGGCGGCCCAGTACAAGGGCCCGCAGGACGGTGAGATCCAGGACAACGTGGTCTCCCCGGCGCTGACCTCGGTCGAGCAGGGCACGTCGCCCGACGAGGCGTGGGCGAAGGTCGTCGAGGGAGCCAAGAAGGCTGCCAAGTAATGACGACCGAGCTTTCGGTCGCGCGCGGGCGGGGCGCCGAGCCCCGCCCGCCGCGGCGCGACGACAACGATGACATCGGCACGGGCAAGCTGAGCTGGCGCTACCGGTTGAACCGGCTGGACGTGAAGTTCTCGCCCTACCTGTACATCGCCCCGTTCTTCGTCCTGTTCGCGGTCGTGGGCCTGTTCCCGCTGCTCTACACGGCCTACATCTCCCTGTTCGAGTGGGAGCTCGGCGCGGACGAGCAGCCGTTCATCGGCGTCGAGAACTACACCAACCTGTTGGCCGACTCGCAGTTCTGGAACGCGATGGTCAACACGTTCAGCATCTTCGCGATCTCGACGATCCCGCAGGTCATCATCGCGGTGCTGCTGGCCGCGCTGCTCAACACCGCCCTGCGCGGGCGCACCGGCTGGCGCATGGGCGTGCTGCTGCCCTACGTGGCCAGCCTCGTCGCCCTGACCATCATCTTCGGCGACCTGTTCGGCGTGCAGTACGGCAGCGTCAACAACATCATCGAGCTGTTCGGCTTCGACCGGATCGACTGGCAGGCCGACCGCTGGTGGAGCCACGTGGCCATCGCCACCATGGTCAACTGGCGCTGGACCGGCTACAACGCCCTGATCGTGCTGGCCGCCATGCAGGCCATCCCGCGCGACGTCTACGAGGCGGCCTGGGTCGACGGCGCGAGCAAGGTGCGCCAGTTCGTCAGCATCACGCTGCCGATGCTGCGCCCCACCCTGATCTTCGTGATCGTCACGTCGACCATCGGCGGTCTGCAGATCTTCACCGAGCCGTTGCTGTTCTCGCCCTCGGCGGGCGCCAACGGCGGCGCGACCCACCAGTACCAGACGGTCGTGCTCTACATGTACCAAGCCGGCTTCCAGAGCCAGGACCTCGGCTACGCCTCGGCGATGGCCTGGATCCTGTTCATCGTCATCATCGCGATCGCGGGGATCAACTTCCTGCTCACCCGCAAGCTCGCGTCCAGTGGGGAGGCGTGATGGCCACCATCACCGATCGCCCGGCGCCGAGCGCGGCCGGGTCCAAGCCCGTCAAGCGGAGGCGCTCGAAGGCGGTGTCGCTCTCCGAGCGGCGCCCGAGCTTCGTCGTCTACGGGATCCTGATCGCCTTCATCCTGGGCTCGGCGTTCCCGTTCTACTGGTCGTTCCTGGTGGCCAGCCACGACGACGCGACCTTCACCAAGGACTCGCCGATGTTGCCGGGCGGGAACTTCTTCCAGAACGCGAGCCGCGTGCTGGACACGATCCCGTTCTGGAAGGCGCTGGGCAACAGCATCATCGTCTCCGGCACGGTCACGATCTCCGTCGTGGTGCTCTCGACGCTGGCCGGGTTCGCGTTCGCCAAGCTGCGGTTCAAGGGCCGCGGTCCGCTGATGGTGTTCGTGGTCGCCACGCTCGCCGTGCCCACGCAGCTCGGCATCATCCCGCTGTACATGGTGATGGCGGAGTACGGCTGGTCAGGCACCCTCGGCGCGGTCATCGTCCCCAACCTGGTGACCGCGTTCGGCGTGTTCTGGATGCGCCAGTACATCGCCGACGCCGTGCCGGACGAGCTGATCGAGGCGGCCCGCATGGACGGGTGCAGCATGATCCGCACGTTCTGGCACGTGTGCCTGCCCGCGGTGCGCCCGGCGGCCGCCATGCTGGGCATCTTCACGTTCATGATGTCGTGGAACGACTTCCTCTGGCCGCTGATCGTGCTCAACGCGGACAACCCGACGATGCAGGTCGCCCTGGAGAAGTTGCAGAGCGGCTACTACGTCGACAAAACGCTCGTGCTCGCCGGGACCACGATGGCCACGGTCCCGATTCTAATCGTCTTCCTCGTACTCGGTCGGCAGATCGTCGCCGGGATCATGCAGGGTGCTGTGAAGGGGTAGCTGTGGAGTCGATTTCCTTTCCCGAGGGATTCGTGTGGGGCGCCGCGACCGCGGCGTTCCAGATCGAAGGCGCGACCACCGCGGACGGTCGCACCGCGTCCATCTGGGACACGTTCTGCCAGCTTCCGGGCGCGGTCGTGGGCGGTGACACGGGTGATCCCGCGGCCGACCACTACTACCGCGTGGACGAGGACGTCCAGCTGATGGTCGACCTCGGGCTGCACGCCTACCGGTTCTCCACCGCGTGGCCGCGCATCCGCCCGGACGCCGGTCCGGTCAACCAGCCCGGCCTGGACTTCTACTCCCGGCTGGTCGACAAGCTGCTCGAGAACAACATCACCCCGTGGCTGACGCTCTACCACTGGGACCTCCCGCAGACGCTGGAGGACGAGGGCGGCTGGGCCAACCGCGACACCGCGTACCGCTTCGCGGAGTACGCCGAGTCGGTCGTCGGCGCCCTCGGCGACCGCGTGGACAACTGGACCACGCTCAACGAGCCGTGGTGCTCGTCGCTGCTCAGCTACGCCGCCGGCGTGCACGCGCCCGGCCGCCAGGAGCCGGAGGCCGCCGTCGCGGCCGTGCACCACCTGCTGCTGGCCCACGGCCTGGCCACCTCGGCGATCCGCGAGCAGGCGCCGAACGCCAAGATCGGCATCACGCTCAACATGTACCCGATCATCCCGGCGAACCCGGACGACCCGGCCGACCTCGACGCCGCCCGCCGGCTCGACGGCCTGCAGAACCGGATCTTCCTGGACCCGCTGTTCAAGGGCGAGTACCCGGCCGACATCGTGGAGGACCTGGAGCCGTACGGCTTCTCGAAGCACATCCGCGAGAACGACCTGGAGATCATCTCCGCGCCGCTGGACCAGCTGGGCGTCAACTACTACGCCGAGCACTTCGTGAGCGGCACGCCGGAGCCGGAGGTCGAGGTCCAGACCAACGGGCGTCGCCCGACCGGGTCACCCTGGGTGGGCGCCGAGCACGTGTCGTTCCCCAGCCGCGGCCTGCCGCGCACCGACATGGACTGGGAGGTGCAGCCGGACGGCCTGTTCAAGGTCCTCATGCGGGTGCACCAGGACTACCCCAGCATTCCGCTGTACGTCACCGAGAACGGCGCGGCCTACGTCGACTCCGTCAACGACGACGGGTCGATCAACGACCCCGAGCGCCTCGGTTACATCGAGTCGCACCTCAGGGCCGCGCACGCGGCCATCGAGGCGGGTGTCGACCTCCGCGGTTACTTCGCGTGGTCGCTCATGGACAACTTCGAATGGGCCGAGGGCTACGCCAAGCGGTTCGGGATCGTGCATGTCGACTACGAGACCCAGGTGCGGACGCCTAAGATGAGTGCCATGTGGTACTCACAGGTTGCCCGTGGCAACGTTCTCGCGGCGACGGTCGCTCCGTGACAGATGCCGTTGACCCGCCCAAGGCGCGACGACCCAACACCCGGCTCGAGGAGGTCGCTCGGGCAGCCGGGGTGTCGAAGTCGACCGTCTCCCGGGTGATCAACGGCGAGCCGTACGTCAGCTCCAGGGCGCGTGAAGCCGTCCACCAGGCCATCGGCAAGCTCGGGTACAGCCCGAACCAGGCGGCCCGGACGCTCGCGGGCAGCCGGGCGAACTGCATCGCCATGGTCGTGTCCGAGCAGGGCAGCCGGGTGCTGAACGACCCGTTCTTCGCCGGTGTGCTGCGCGGAGTGCACGCCGAGCTCGCGGGCAAGCGGGTCCAGCTCGTCCTCATGATGAGCAAGGAGGGCGACGAGCAGGACCTGGTGAACTACCTGTGCGGTGGCCACGTGGACGGCGTGCTGGTGATCAGCCTGCACGGCCAGGACCCGCTGCCCCGCACGCTCGCCGACGCGGGCCTGCCGACCGTGGTCTGCGGCAGGCCCCTCGGCGCCGGTGGAGTGCCCTATGTGGACTCGGACAACTTCAACGGCGCGATGGAAGCGGCTCGCTACCTGGTCGCGCGGGGTCACAAGCGCATCGGCACCATCGCGGGCCCCCGGGACATGGCGGTCGGCATGGACCGCCTGTCGGGCTGGAAGCGCGGCCTGAGCCAGGCCAGGGTCGACACCGGCCTGGTCGCGTACGGCGACTTCACGCCGGAGAGCGGCGCCGCGGCCATGGCCGACCTGCTCGAGCAGGCCCCGGACCTGGACGCGGTGTTCGTCGGCGCGGACATCATGGCGCTGGGCGCGTTGCAGACCCTGCACGCGCACGGCAAGAAGGTGCCCGAGGACGTCGCCGTGGTCGGGTTCGACGACCTGATGATCGCCTCGACCGCGGTGCCGCCGCTGACCACGATCCGGCAGGACGTGGAGCAGTTGGGCCGCACCATGACGTGGCGGCTCATGGCGGAGCTGGCCGGCGAGGAGAACCTCCCGCCGTTCCTGCTCCTCCCGACCTCGATGGTCACCCGTTCGAGCGCCTGAGTCGCTCTCGGAGGAACACTGCCGCGACCCGGGCCTTCGGTCCGGGTCGCGGTATTTCGAAGCGATTCGACGTCTCGTTCGACGCGTTCGACCCAATCCGGTGGGCCTGAGCGCACAGTTCACTCGGATGGCGTAGCCCCGACCCTTGCCGTGAGTCGATCAGCCTGGCTACGGTCCAATCCTGCCCGATCTGGGAGCGCTCCCAGAACTGGTAACCCGGACGGCCTCCCGCGCGCCCGGACCGCACGACCTCCAGAACCCCGACTTCCAGCCAGGGGGGAGGCGGATCCCTCTCGCCCACCGCCTCCTCCCACCCCGCGCGAAGGAGCGCAGCACCGATGGCCCGTCGCACCCCGTTCACGGCGGCAGCCCCGCCGGGCCCGGTGGGAGTCGCGGGCCGTCGTGCCGGGAACCACCCCGACGCCACCTCGACCGCGAACCCGGTCGGGGCCGGTGCGTTCGGACAGGTCGGGCGGGTCCGGCCGATCACCAGCGCGCCGGTCACGGCCGCGCCGGTCACGAATGGGGGAGTGGAGTCATGAAGCGCCTTCTCGCGTTGACCACCGCGGCCGTCGCCGCGCTCGGTGTGGTGCTGGTGACCGCCGCGGCGAGTCCCGCGTCCTCGCCGCCGCTGTCCGCCTCGGGCATCGTGCAGCCGCACGACTGGCGCAACGTGGAGATCGCGGGCGGCGGGTTCGTGCCGGGCATCGTGTTCAGCCCCGCGGAGAAGGACCTGGTCTACGCGCGCACCGACATCGGCGGCGCCTACCGGTGGAACCAGGCCACCGGCCGCTGGGTCCCGCTGCTGGACTGGGTCGGCTGGGACAAGTGGGGCTACAACGGCGTGGCGAGCATCGCGCCGGACCCGAAGAACGCCGACAAGGTGTACGCGGCCGTGGGCATGTACACCAACAGCTGGGACCCGAACAACGGCGCGATCCTGCGCTCCTCGGACCGCGGCGCCACGTGGCAGCGCACCGAGCTGCCGTTCAAGGTCGGCGGCAACATGCCGGGTCGCGGCATGGGTGAGCGGCTGTCGGTCGACCCGAACGACGGGCGGGTGCTGTACTTCGGCGCGCCGAGCGGCAAGGGCCTGTGGCGCAGCACGGACAGCGGCGTGACCTGGGCGCAGGTGACGAGCTTCCCCAACCCGGGCAACTACGTCGCCGACCCGAACGACCCCAACGGCTACTCCAACGACATCCAGGGCGTGGTCTGGGCGACCTACGACCCGCGCTCCTCGACCGCGGGCAGCCCGTCCAGGACGATCTACGTCGGCGTGGCCGACAAGGAGAACACGGTCTACCGCAGCACGGACGCGGGCGCGACCTGGACCCGGCTGGCCGGCCAGCCCACCGGCTACCTCGCCCACCAGGGCGAGCTGGACGCCGAGGGCGGCTTCCTCTACCTGGCCACCAGCGACACCGGCGGCCCGTACGACGGCGGCAAGGGCGACGTGTGGAAGTACGACACCGCCACCGGCGCGTGGACGCGGATCAGCCCGGTCCCGTCCACCAGCTCCGACGCCTACTTCGGCTACAGCGGCCTGACCATCGACCGGCAGAACCCGGACACGCTCATGGTCGCCACCCAGATCTCCTGGTGGCCGGACGTCATCATCTTCCGCAGCACCGACGGCGGCGCGACGTGGACGCGGGCGTGGGACTTCACGAGCTACCCCGAGCGCAGCTTCCGCTACACCATGGACATCGGCTCCTCGCCGTGGCTGAGCTGGGGCGCGAACCCGCAGCCGCCGGAGACCTCGCCGAAGCTCGGCTGGATGGTGGAGTCGCTGGAGATCGACCCGTTCGACTCCAACCGGATGATGTACGGCACCGGCGCCACCATCTACGGCACGACGGACCTGCTCAAGTGGGACGACGGCGGAAAGATCACGATCAAGCCGACCGCCGCGGGGCTGGAGGAGACCGCGGTGCTCGACCTGATCAGCCCGCCCACCGGCGCGCCGCTGATCAGCGGCCTCGGCGACATCGGCGGGTTCCGGCACACCGACATCACCAAGGTGCCGCCGCTGATGTTCCAGCAGCCCAACTTCACCACGACCACCAGCCTGGACTACGCGGAGAAGAACCCGTCGGTGATCGTCCGCTCCGGCAACGTGGACGGCTCGCCGCACGTGGCGTTCTCCACCGACGGCGGCGCGAACTGGTTCGCGGGCTCCGAACCGGGCGGCGTCACCGGCGGCGGCACGGTCGCGGCGTCGGCGGACGGCTCGCGGTTCGTGTGGAGCCCGGCCGGCGCGGCCGTGCACCACTCGGTGGGCTTCGGCACCACCTGGGCGCCGTCCACCGGCATCCCGGCGGGGGCCGTCGTCGAGTCGGACCGGGTGAACCCCAACAAGTTCTACGGCCTGGCCGGCGGCCGGCTCTACGCCAGCACCGACGGCGGCGCGACGTTCACCGCGGGGCCCGAGGTGGCGGCGACCAGGCTCAAGGCCGTGCCGGGCCACGAGGGCGACCTCTGGCTGACCGGCGACGGCTTGTTCCGGTCCACCGACTCCGGCGCCACGGTCCGGAAGAACAAGTGGGTCACCAAGGCGGTCAGCGTCGGGTTCGGCAAGGCCGCCGAGGGCAAGACCTACCCGGCCATGTACACCGTGCTGGCCTTCGAGGACGGCCGCCTGGGCGTCTACCGGATGGAGGGCTTCGGCTTCGACGGCCTGGCCGCGGGGTTCGTGCACATCAACACCGGGGCGAACCAGCAGTACGGCAACATGGGCGAGGCGATCACCGGTGACCCGCGCGTCTACGGGCGCGTCTACCTGGGCACCAACGGCCGCGGCATCCTCGTCGCCGACCCGGCCGGGAACATCTCGACCACCGAGCCGTTCCCCACCACGACCACCACGATCCCGAACACCACGTCGAGCACCACCTCCGGGACGACCACGGTCACCGACCAGCCGCCACCCGGCTGCTCGGTGCAGTACCGGGTCTCCTCCCAGTGGGGAGGTGGCTTCACCGGATCGGTGAGGATCACCAACCGGGACACCAGGGCCGTCACGGGCTGGAACCTGGGCTGGTCGTTCGCGAACGGCCAGAAGATCACCAACAGTTGGAACGGCAAGGCGTCGCAGACCGGCGCCGCCGTGACCGTGAGCAACGAGGGCTGGAACGGGACCATCGCGGCGGGAAGCACGGTGGAATTCGGATTCCAGGCGAGCTGGCAGGGCAGCAACGTCGCACCCACCGGCTTCACGCTGAACGGCAGGCCCTGCCTCGCAGGGTGACGCCGTCGACTACCGCAGCCCTCGTTTGGCCTGGCGGCGCAGCTGCATTATCCGGGCTGCGCCGACCAGGGCCACCAGGATCGCGCCGGCGATCGCCGCGAACAGCAGTGCCACGCCCAGCGGCAGCGTGCCCGCCGCGCCCAAGAAGTGGATCGTGGCGTCGGCGAGGTTCTGCAGGATGAACACCAGCAGCACGATCAGCACCACGATCGACGCCAGCACGGCGACCCACGTGCCGCTGATCCTGGTCGGCTTCAGCTTGGCCTGCGGCCCGGCCTTCCGCTCCGGCACGTCGGTCACCGAGGGCTCGACCGCGCCCGGTCCGGGCTGACCCGCCGGCGGCGGACCGCCCGGGATCGGGCTCGTCGGCGGCGCCTGGGTGCGGTCGTCGTCACGCGGAGTGGTCACGCGGTGATTATCTGCCCGCCCGCGCCGGCCCGCCAATCAACCGCACGGGCGGCGGTACTCCAGCGCGCCGACGTAGAGCTGCCACTCCTCCTGGGTGATGGGTGCGGTGACGCCGGCGCACATCTCGCGCACCGCCGTGTCGAAGTCGAACTCCCACGCGCGCGTCGTGCCGTTGGACTTCGAGGTCACCACCCTGGTCGCGGTGTCGTCGAACCGCACCGCGTAGACGCCTTCGGTGACCCCGTTGATCCGGCCGCGCCCCGAGGTCCGCCGCGGGTCCGACACGTCCCACAGCGCGACCACGTCCTGCGTGCCGACCGTGGCGAGCGCGTCACCGGACCTGTCGAAGCCGAGCGCCTGCACCGCGCCCCGGTGCGCCCGGCCGGACCACAGCTCCGCGGGCTTGGCCCGGTCGGTCACGTCGTACAGCCGGACCTCGCCCTTCGCGGTGCCGTACGCCAGCGTGCGGTGGTCGTGCGACACGGCGACCGCGGTGACGTCCCGCGCGGTGTCCAGCCGCGTGACCGGCTTCGGGCTCTTCGGGTCGGACACGTCCCACAGCCGGATCACGCCCATGACGTCGAAGGTGATGACGTCGCGGCCGTCCGGGCTGTAGGCGACGCCGACAACCTGGTTCGGGTGGTCGGTCAGGCGTGCCACCTCGACCGGCTCGGCCGGGTCCGACCAGTCCCACACCGCGACACCGGACGGCTCCGACACGGTGACCAGCGTGCGGGCGCGGGCTGGGTCCAACACGATCCGGTCGACCCGTGGGTCGAAGGTGTGCACGATCTCCGGGGTCAGGTCGGTGACGTCCCAGACCTTCGCGGGCCCGTCCACCAGCGTCGTGGCGAACGCCTGGCCGGCGTGGTTCACGGCGATCGAGGTCACGGTCTCGTTCGCCGGCCCGAGCACCCGGGCGGGCGTCGTCTGCTGCTCGCCGTCCGGGCTGCGGGCCAGGGCCGAGGCGAAGGCGGCGCGCGCGGCTTCGTTGAGCTCGCTGCTCGCCCGCGCGCTGAGCACGCCGTCCCGCGTCTCGTCGTTCGGGTTGAGGCGGTGGGCGACCAGGGCGAGCTGGTCGGCGAGCTCCGAGGCGCTGCTGCGCAGGCTCTGCGACTGGTTGGCCACGTACCAGGCGGCCGACGAGTTCCAGCCCGCCGCGGCCTCCTTCTGCGCGCTGATCGCGATCACCACGGCGGTGCCGGCGAGCACGAGCAGCACGGCCAGCAGCGCCACGAGCTGGCGCAGCCTGCGGGTGTGCCGCTGCGTGACCAGCCGTTCCCGGTCGCGCGCCTGGAGGCTCTCGGCCAGGAAGTCGCGCTCTTGCGCGCTGGTGCGCACGCCGTCGCGCCGCGTCCACTCGACCGCGGTGTCCAGCCGCGTGCCCCGGTACAGCGCGTCCGGGTCGCGGCCGAGCGACTCCCAGGTGGCCGCGGCCTCGGTGAGCCGGCGCATGGTGCGCAGCCCTTCCCGGTCCTCGGCCAGCCAGCCGCGCAGCCGCGGCCAGGAGCGGATCAGCGCCTCGTGCGCGATCTCCACGCTGTCGCGGTCCAGGGTGAGCAGCCGGGCGTGGGCGAGCCGGTCGAGCACCACGTCCACGTCCACGTCGTGGTCGAGCTCGGCGCGCGGCAGCCGGCGCTTGGTGTCCTCGGTGCCGTCGCCGAGCGCGGTGAGCCGCAGGAACACCTGCCGCGCCACCGCGCGCTGGTGCCGTTCCAGGGACGTGTAGGTGCGTTCGGCGGTCTGGGCGATGGCGTGCTGGACGCCGCCCGCGGCCTCGTAGCCGGCCAGCGTCAACGTGGTGCCGCGCCGTCGCCGCCACGTCTCCAGCAGCGCGTGCGACATCAGCGGCAGCACGCCCGCCTGACCGGTGGCGTCCGCGATGAGCCGGGACACCAGCGCCGTCTCCACCGTGCACGACGCCTTCACGGCGGGCTGCATGATCACCTGGCGCAGTTCCTCGGCGCCCATCGGCCCGAGCAGCAGCTGGGCGTCGGCCAGCGCCTCGACCAGCGCCGGGTGCTGCGCGCAGTGACCGTAGAAGTCGGCCCGCACGCCGACCACGACCTTGCACCGGGCGGCCAGCAGGGCGTCGATGTAAGCGGTGCGCCGGTCCGCGTCCGGCCACAGCGTGAAGACCTCTTCGAACTGGTCGACGATGAGCAGGTCGGCGTCCAGGTCCGGGTCGGCGGTCTCGCTCGGTGCGGTGACCACGACCCGGCCGGCCACCCTCGGCACCAGGCCGGCGCGCAGCAGGGACGACTTGCCCGCGCCCGACGCGCCGAACACCGCGATGAACCGGCGGTGCGCCAGGCGCTGCTCCAGGTCGTCCAGCAGGTGGTCGCGGCCGAAGAACCACTCGGCGTCCTCGGTGCCGTAGGCGGCCAGGCCCGCGTACGGCGGGTGGCCCTCGTCGGGGGCGGGGTCGGAGCTGGGCAGCACCTCGGCGGCGACCTGCCGCCACCGGTCCTCCCACTCGGCCACGTCGCCCTCGCAGGCGCGCACGTAGGCCAGCGTCACCGCGAGCGTGGGCAGCCTGCGCCCGCCCGCCGCGTCGGACAACGTGGTCGCCGAGTAGTGGGCGCGCGCGCCCAACTGCCGGTAGCTGTGCCCGCCCGCCTTGTCCCGCAACGACCTCAGGTCGGCGGCGAACTTCAGCAGCGGGCTGTCACCGACGTCCAACGGGCGTTCTCCGCGCGGCAACCGGTCCACCCCCCTGGCAGTCTCACCACGATTGTCCGCAGTGACAAACGTGCCGTCCAGGCTGTCATGCGAGGTCCCGCGGCGCGCCCGCTTCGGGGGACTGCATTCGGGTGAAGCGGTCCGGAGCAGGTCGTCCGGTGTGCGTGCGGGCTCGGGTCTGAGGCGCGCCGGGGTAGGCGCGCGGGCGCGTGTCCGGTGCTCCGGTGCAGGTCTACGGCCTGGAAGCGGTCCCGGTCGCGCCCAGGGCTAGGCTCGGCGGAGTGCCTCGCCTGATCGCTCTGAACGGTCCGCCAGGGTGCGGCAAGTCGACCATCGCGCGCCGTTACGCCGACGACCACCCGCCCGCGCTGGCGCTGGACGTGGACCGGGTGCGCGACCTGATCGCGGGCGACCTCGGCGAGGCCGGCCGCCTGGCGCGCGACATCGCCGTCGCCGCCGCCCGCGTGCACCTGACGTCCGGCCACGACGTGGTGGTGCCCCAGTTCCTCGGCCGCCCGGAGTTCCTGGACCGCCTCGCCGCCCTGGCGGCCGAGGTGGGCGCGGCCTACTACGAGGTCGTCCTGATCGACACCAAGGACAACGCGATCCGCCGCTTCACCGAGCGCGGCACGATCCAGGCCACCCCGGCCGAGCTCTCGGCCATGTACGACAACCTGCAAGCCGTCATCGCCGCGCGCGGCCCCACCCTCATCCGCTCCGTCGAAGGTGACCCGGCTCACACCTATGAGGCGCTCCTGGCCGTTCTGGACGCAGGGCAGGCGCGGGGTCAGGTCAGGGCGGTGGTGACGTAGGGGTCGGGGTCGGCGAGGATCGCGCGGACGGCGGTGGTCGCGGCGCCGCGCATGGCGGCCTCCGCGCCCAGCGACGAGGCGACCACCCGAACGGGTGACCACTCGGCGCTGACGACCCGCCGGTCCAGCTCGGCGTGCAACGGCTCCTGCAGCCACGGCTCCAGGCGGGCGTACGTGCCGCCCAGCACCACCGTCGGCAGGTCGAGCAGGTTCACCGCGCCCGACAGCGCCACGCCCAGCCATCGCGCCGCCGAGCGCACCGCGGTGGTGGCCGTCCGCTCGCCCGCGGCCAGCCTGACCAGCAGCTCGTCCACCCCCGACACGCCCGCCGCGCGCACGATCTCGTCCTGCCCGGCCAGCCGCTCCAGGCACCCGCGCGACCCGCACGCGCACCGCGGCCCGCGCGGGTCGACGGACAGGTGCCCGATCTCGCCGCCGAACCCGGACACGCCCTCGAACAGCGCGCCGCCCACCACCAGGCCCGCGCCGATGCCGATCTCGCCCGAGATGTGCAGGAAGTCGGTCGCCACGTCCCCGTGCCACAGCTCGGCCAGCGCGGCGAGGTTCGCCTCGTTGCCCACCAGCACCGGCACGTCCAGCTCGACCCGGCGGGTCAGCTCGCCCCGGACGTCCACCTCGCGCCAGCCCAGGTTCGGCGCGACCCGCAGCGACCCGCCGGCCACCTCCACCAGGCCCGGCACGGCCACGCCGACCCCGCCGATCGGCACGTCCTGCTTCGCCGCCGTGCGCACCGCCGTCGCCACCTTGGCCAGCACCCGGGCGGGGGAGGAGGCACGATTGTCGCTGGGCCGCACCCAGCGCGCCCGCACCCGCCCGGTGAGGTCGACCAGGCACGTGGCCAGGTAGTCGACCCCGACCTCCACCCCGAGCCCGTGCGGCCCGGTCGGCGAGAGGTGCAACGCCGTGCCGCGCCGCCCGGGACCGGATCTGGCCTGCGCCTCGCCCTCGGCCACGAGCCCGGCGCCGATCATCCGGTCGACCAGGCTCGACACGGTGGCCTTGGTCAAGCCCGTCCGGGCGGCCACGGCCGCGCGCGACGACCCGGGCGCCTCGGCGATGGCGTCGAGCACGAGGGCGGAGTTGTGCCGTCGCACGGTGTGCTGGCTCGCGGGCTGCGGTCTGGACACCACTGGATCCTAGCGGCTGAGTGCGATAAGTTCAGGCATCAAACTTATTGGAGGTGCCCTCGTGGACAAGTTCAGCTTCGGCCTGTGGACGGTCGGCTGGCCGGGACGCGACCCGTTCGGTGACGCGACCCGTCCGCCGCTGGACGCGCCGTTGGCGGTGCGCAAGCTCTCGGAGCTCGGTGCGTGGGGCATCACGTTCCACGACGACGACCTGTTCCCCTTCGGCTCCGACGCGGCCGAGGTGGGCAAGCGGGTCGCCGCGTTCCGCGCGGCGCTGGACGAGACCGGCATGGTCGTGCCCATGGTGACCACCAACCTGTTCACCCACCCGGTGTTCAAGGACGGCGGCTTCACCAGCAACGACCGCACGGTCCGGCGGTTCGCGCTGCGGAAGGTGCTGCGCAACCTGGAACTGGCGGCCGAGCTCGGCGCCGAGACCATCGTGATGTGGGGCGGCCGGGAAGGCTCCGAGGTCGACGCGGGCAAGCCCGTGTCCGCCGCCCTCGACCGCTACCGCGAGGCCGTCGACACGGTCGCGCAGTACTCGGTCGACCAGGGCTACGGCTTCCGCTTCGCGCTGGAGCCCAAGCCGAACGAGCCGCGCGGCGACATCCTGCTGCCGACGATCGGCCACGCGCTGGCGTTCATCTCGACGCTGGAGCACCACGAGCTGGTCGGCGTGAACCCCGAGGTCGGCCACGAGCAGATGGCGGGCCTCAACTTCGTGCACGGCATCGGCCAGGCGCTGTGGCAGGGCAAGCTCTTCCACATCGACCTCAACGGCCAGAAGGGCCCGCGCTACGACCAGGACTTCGTGTTCGGCCAGGGCGACCTGCTGTCCGCGTTCTTCCTGGTCGACCTGCTGGAGAACGGCGGCTACGAAGGGCCCCGGCACTTCGACTACAAGCCGCTGCGCACCGAGGACCTCGACGGCGTGTGGGAGAGCGCGGCGGCCAACATGCGCACCTACACGCTGCTGCGCGAGCGGGCGGCGGCGTTCCGGGCCGACCCCGAGGTGCAGGAGGCGATGAAGGTCAGCGGCGTGTACGAGCTGGCCGAGCCGACCCTGAACCCCGGTGAGTCGATCGAGGACTTCCTGAAGGGCGAGGACTTCGACCCGGACACCGCTGCCGAGCGCGGCTTCGGCTTCGTGCGCCTGGCGCAGCTGGCGACCGAGCACCTGCTGGGCGCGCGCTGATGGCGCTCGTCGCGGGCGTCGACTCGTCCACCCAGTCCTGCAAGGTTGTGGTCCGCGACGCGGACACCGGCGCCCTTGTTCGGCAAGGGCGTGCGACGCACCCGACGGGCACCGAGGTGCATCCCGCCGCCTGGTGGGACGCGCTCCAGACGGCCATCGCGGACGCGGGCGGCCTGGACGACGTGGCCGCCGTGTCGGTGGCCGCGCAGCAGCACGGCATGGTGACGCTCGACGAGGCCGGTGAGGTGGTCCGGCCGGCGCTGCTGTGGAACGACACCCGTTCCGCGCCGGCGGCGGCCGACCTCACCGCCGAGCTGGGCGGTCCGGACCGGTGGGCCGAGGCGATCGGCAGCGTGCCGGTCGCCTCGCTCACGGTGACCAAGCTGCGGTGGCTGGCGGCCAACGAGCCGGAGTCGGTCGCCCGCACCGCGGCGGTCTGCCTCCCGCACGACTGGCTGACGTGGAAGCTGGCCGGCGGCACGTCGCTGGACGCGCTGACCACCGACCGCAGCGACGCCAGCGGCACCGGGTACTGGTCTCCGTCCACAGAGGACTACCGACCGGACCTGCTCGAACTGGCCCTGGGCAAGGTCGTCGCGCTGCCGCGGGTGGTGGGCCCGGCGGAACTGGTCGACGGCCGGTTCGGCGCGGGCGCGGGCGACAACGCGGCGGCGGCCCTCGGCGTGCAGGCGCAGCCCGGTGACGTGGTGGTGTCCATCGGCACGTCCGGCACGGCGTTCGCGCGCTGGCCGAACCCCGTCGCCGACGGCACCGGCATCGTCAACGGCTTCGCCGACGCCGAGGGCGGCCACCTGCCGCTGGTGTGCACCCTGAACGCGTCCCGGGTGCTCACGTCGACCTCGTCGGTGCTCGGCGTCGACCTGGCGGACCTGTCGGACCTGGCCCTGACCGCGCCCGCGGGCGCCGACGGCCTGGTCTTCGTGCCCTACCTGGAGGGGGAGCGGACGCCGAACAAGCCCGACTCCACCGGCGCCCTGCACGGCATGAGGCTCGACACCATGACCCCGGCGCACCTCGCGCGCGCCGCGGTCGAGGGCCTGCTGTGCAGCCTGGCGGACGCGATCGACGCACTGCGGGCGCTCGGCATGCCGGTCACCCGCGTGCTGCTGATCGGCGGCGGGGCGCGCATGCCCGCCGTCCGGCAGCTCGCGCCCGCGATCTTCGGCTGCCCGGTCCTGGTACCGGCGCCGAGCGAGTACGTGGCCGACGGCGCCGCCAGGCAGGCGGCGTGGGCGGCGGGCGGCGCGGACACCCCGCCCCACTGGTCGGAACTGGCCTCGACCTCCGTCGAAGCCGACCCGACCCCGTGGGTCCGGGACCGCTACGCCTCGGCGCGCGACCTGACCGTCAACCGCTGACGCAAGGGGTGAAGGGGGCGCCTCCGGCCGCGGGGGCGCCCCCTTCACCACGGCGAGTCGCCGAGCACTTCCGCCACGACCCGCCGCGGCCCGTCGTCGCGGTCGTCGCCGTCGGCGAGCGTGATCAGGGCCTTCCACAACGCCCAACCACGCGCACGCGCCCACGTGGCGTCGTCCAGCCCGACCGCCTCGCGGAAGGCCCGCCTGCTCTCGCCCGAGAACATCGTCCAGGCGATCACGAGGTCGCAGGCCGGATCCCCGACCCCCGAGGTGCCGAAGTCGATCACCGCGGTCAACTTCCCGCCGTCGACCAGCAGGTTCCCGTGCGCGATGTCGCCGTGGAACCACACCGGCGGCCGCGACCACCCCGGCGCGTTCACCGCGTCGTCCCACACCGCAGCTGCCCGTGCGGTGTCGACGCGCCCTTCCAGCACGGCGAGCGCCCGCCGCGTGCCGTCGTCGTAGTGGCCCGGCGGCGCGCCCCGGTAGAAGCTGTGCGCACCGGCCCGCGGCCCCTCCGCCGCGTCGACCCGCTGCAACGCGCGGAGGAACTCGGCGATCGACTCCGCGAACGCCACCAGGTCCTCGACGCGCTCCGGCGACGCCGTCCGCCCGGCCAACCACCGCCGCACCGACCAGGGGAACGGATAGCCCGCGCCCGGCGCGCCCAGCGCCAGCGGCACGGGCACGGGCACCGGCAGCGACGGCGCGAGGACCGGCAACCACCGGTGTTCTTTCTCCACCGCCGGCGCGTAACCCTCGCCGGTGGGCAGCCGCACGGTCATGCCGTCACCCAGCCGGTACGTGCGGTTGTCCCACCCGTCGACCTCGACCGGCGTCACGGGCAGTCCGGCCCACTGCGGGAACTGGCTCGCGATCAGCCGCCGCACCAGCCCGGCGTCGATACCGGCACGACCGTCGCGCGGGGAGATGTCCACCATCCCGCCACCCTCCCGATCACCCCGCGTGCCGGGCAACGCATTTTCCGGTTCGGCGCGGGTATCCCGGCGGTTGGCCGACCGGATGCGGAGGTGCCCGTGATGAGGGCCGTGGTGCTCAACTGCACGTTGAAGAAGTCGCCCGACCCGTCCAACACGCAGATGCTGGCGGACGTCGTCGTCAAAGCCCTCGAACAGCGGGACGTGGAAGTGCGGACGTTCCGGGTGGTGGACCACGACGTGCCGCCGGGCGTCGTGACCGACCTGGGGGACGGCGACGAGTGGCCGGTGCTCCACGACGCGCTGCTCAACGCCGAGATCCTGGTCGTCGCCACCCCGACGTGGGTCGGCCACCCGTCGTCCGTCGCGCAGCGCGTGATCGAGCGGATGGACGCGATGATCTCCGAGCAGGACGACGAGGGCCGGCCGGTCGCGTACAACCGCGTGGCGGGCGTCGTGGTGACCGGCAACGAGGACGGCGCGCACCACGTGATCAGCGAGGTGGCCGGCGCCCTGGGCGACATCGGCTACACCATCCCGGGCCAGGCGTGGACCTACTGGAACATGGGTCCCGGGCCGGGCCCGAGCTACCCGGACACCGCCCACGGCCACGACTGGTCGAAGAGCACGGGTGAAGCCATGGCCGCCAACCTCCACGCCGTCGCCCAGGCGCTGGCGAAGTCCCCGATCCCGGCCCCGCCGTCGAGCGGCTGACACGTGCACGAACGTTCGTGCAGGTGGTGGCCGCTCAGATGTGCGACAGCGCGAACGCGCTGAGGAAACCGGCCACGGTGACCACGCCGACCAGCAGGTGGGCGTCGTCGAACGCCTCGGGGATCATGGTGTCGGCGATCATCGCCAGGATCGCGCCGCCCGCGAACGCCGTGATCGCGGCGAGCCACTGCGGCGGCGCGTCGGCGAGCAGGCCGCGGCCCGCCATCGCCGCCAGGCCGCTCACCAGCGCTATCGCGATCCAGAGGCCGAACACGTACGTCCGCGACCGACCGGCCTGCCGCATCCCCGCGGCCGAGGACAGCCCTTCCGGCACGTTGCTGACGAACACCGCCGCCACGGTCACCGCGCTCACCCCGCCGCCGCCGAGCAGGCTCGCCCCGATCACCACCGACTCCGGGATGCCGTCCAGCAGCGCGCCGACCGCGATCGCCGAACCCGACCCGCTCTGCTCGGACTCCGACGGCTGCAACCCGCCCGACCGCTTCCGGTGGCGCGCGCCGCGCTTGGCCAGCGCCACGTTCGCCGCGGTGTAGACCAGGGCGCCCAGCGCGGCGCCGGACGCCGTCGGCAGCAGTCCGCCCAGCTCGTGGGCCTCGTCGATCAGGTCGAACGACACCGCCGACATCAGCACGCCGCTGCCGAACCCCATCACCGCGGCGACCACACCTCGCGGCACCCGGACCAGGTAGCCCACGAGCGCGCCGAGCACCAGCGCCGACCCGGCCAGCAACCCCCACCCCGCCGCCTGCAACACCCGGCCTCCCCGTGTCGCACCCGGCCCGCGCGGGTACCCGACCGCCATGAGGATCGTCGTCACCGGCGCCACCGGCAATCTGGGCACCGCGCTCCTGCGCCGCCTCGCCGACGAACCGGACATCGCCGTGCACGGCACCTCCCGCCGTCCGCCGGGCGTCGAACCGCCCTACGACACCATCACGTGGACCCCGGTCGACCTCAGCCGCGAAGGCGCGGAGGAACCCCTCGCCGAGGCCTTCCGGGACGCCGACGCCGTCGTGCACCTCGCCTGGCGCATCCAACCGGGCCACGACGAGCGCCTCCTCTACCGGACGAACGTCGCCGGCAGCGAGCGCGTGTTCGCCGCGGTCGCGAAGGCAGGCGTCCCGCACCTCGTCCACATGTCGTCGGTCGGCGCGTACTCGCCGGCCTCGAAAGACCACACCGTGGACGAGACCTGGCCGACCGACGGCCTCGCGAACTCGTACTACAGCCGGCACAAGGCCGCCGTCGAACACCTGCTCGACCAGGTCGAACGCGAACAGCCCCGACTGGTCGTCACCCGCGTCCGGCCCGGCCTGGTGCTGCAACCGGCGGCCGCCGCCGAGATCAAGCGGTACTTCCTCGGGCCCCTGGTCCCGCACGCCCTGTTCCGGCCCGGCGTCCTCGCCAAGCTGCCCGTCCTGCCCCTGCCTCGCACGATGGTGCTGCAGTTCGTGCACGCCGACGACGTGGCCGACGCCCTGGTGAAGATCCTCACCACGCGGGCCGAGGGCGCGTTCAACCTGGTCTCCGAGCCGGTCGTGACGCCCCAGGTGCTCGCCGAGGTCATGGGCACGCGGCACGTGGCGATCCCGCCGGCCGTCCTCCGCAACGCCGCCCGGATCAGCTGGCGCCTGCGCCTGCAACCCACCTCGCACGGCTGGGTCGACCTGGCCCTCACCGCGCCGCTGCTGGACGCCACCAAGGCGTTCGCCCGGCTCGGCTGGGCGCCCCGGCACAACGCCCGCGACACCCTGGCCAAACTCCTGGAGGGCCTCGGCCGGAAGGAGGGCCTGCGCCCGAGCCCTCCGCTGAAGCCCTGACCGCCCGACCTCGTCAGTAGCCCTCGAACAGGTTCGTCCAGCCCATCACCTGGGCCACGACGAACGCCAGCGCCAGCAGCGTCACGACCAGCACGGCCACCAGCGTGATGATCGGGCCGCGCCGCGAGGGCATCGGCTGCGGGTGGGACAGGCCGGAGGTCTGACCCGAGTCGGGCGGTGTCTCGCCGGGCGCGACCCCGCCACCGGGCTCGAGACCGGGCGTGCGGTCCGGGTCCGGGTCGGGCGGTGTGGCAGTCATGCCGAGTGGACTACCCCGTGTCGACGGCGCTACCCGCGGCCGTGTGAAGACCCAGCCGTACGGGTAATCAGCACGCATGAGCGGTGTCCAAGACGAGTTGCTGCGCACGTTGACGAAAGTCGCCAAGGCCCTGCGCGCGCACGACATCCCCTTCGCCCTGGCGGGCGGGTGCGCGGTGTACGCCAGAGGCGGTCCCGCGACGGAGCACGATGTGGACATCCTGGTTCGGGAGGAGGACGCCAGTGCGGCGGTGAGCGCGCTCGTCTCGGTCGGCATGCGTGCCGCGACGCCGCCCGAGGACTGGTTGCTCAAGGTCTACGACGGCGACTCGCTCGTGGACCTGCTGTTCCGTCCCAACGAGGTGCCGGTGACCGACGCGACGCTGTCGCGGGCCGAGGAGCTGCAGGTCGGCTCGGTGGTGCTGCCGGTCATGCCGGCCACCGAGGTCCTGATCGGCAAGCTGCTGGTCCTCGACGGCCACCGCTGCGACTTCAGCGAGCTGCTGCCGTTCGCCCGCGCGCTGCGCGAGCAGATCGACTGGGAGCACGTCCGCGCGGCGACCAAGCACTCCCCGTACGCCGAGGCGTTCCTCGTGCTCGCCGAACGCCTCGACCTCCTGCCCTCACCGATGACCAGGAGCGCCTGATGACCGCTGAACAGTACCTCTCCGCCCGGCTGCGCCAGGCGTTGGCCGAGGACCCGCGCACCACCGAGCTGGGCGTGCGGGTCACCGTGCGCGGTGACCACGTGCTGCTGTCCGGTGACGTGGCCAGCCCGGAGCGCCGCGCCGAGCTCGAAGCCGTGATCCACGACGTGGCGCCGGAGTTGACCGTGCTCGACGACGTGAAGGTGGTGCCGTCCGACGCGCCGGTCGGCCGAGAGGAGCTTCGATGATCCGCATCGCCGCGGTGGGTGACGTGCACCTGGGCGAAGACGCGCGCGGTCGGCTGCGGCCCGCGTTGGACGAGCTGGGCGGCTGCGCCGACGTGCTGCTGCTGGCGGGCGACCTGACCCGGCACGGCACGGTGTCCGAGGCGCGGGTGGTGGCCGACGAGTTCGGCGGCCTGGCCGTGCCCGTGGTCGCGGTGCTGGGCAACCACGACCACCACGACGACAAGCCGGACGAGGTCACCTCCGTGCTCCGCGACGCGGGCATCACCGTGCTGGAGGGCGAGGCGACCACGATCGGCGTGGACGGCCACACGTTGGGCGTCGCGGGCGTGAAGGGCTTCGGCGGCGGGTTCGCCGGCAAGTGCGGTAGCGCGTTCGGCGAGCCGGAGATGAAGGCGTTCATCCGGCACACCAGCGAGATCGCCGACTCGCTCGCGGCGGCCCTCGGCAGCCTCGACACCGACGTGAAGGTGGCGTTGACGCACTACTCGCCGGTGCCGGACACGTTGCGCGGCGAGCCGCCGGAGATCTACCCGTTCCTCGGCTCGTACCTGCTCGGCGAGGCGATCGACGCCAACGACGCGCAGCTGGCCGTGCACGGGCACGCGCACTTCGGCAACGAGCACGGCATGACGCCCGGCGGCGTGCGGGTGCGCAACGTCGCGCAGCCGGTCATCCGGTCGGCGTACACGGTCTACTGCGTGGAACCAGCCGTGGTGGAGGTGTAGCCGCATGCAGGAGGAACCCAGGGCCGGCGGTCCGTCCGTGGTGTGGGCGGGCCCGCCCGACGCGCCGGCGGTGATCGTGCTCGACCCGGCCGGCGTCGGCAGGCACGGCGACCTGCCGGGCACGTGGCGGCCGTTGACCGAGCACCTGCAGGTCATGTGGTGCCGGCTGCCCGCGGCGGACGAGCCGTGGCACGAGGTGGACGAGGTGCTGTCGGAGTTCGCCGACCGCGAGGTGCCGGTGCACCTCGTGGCGGGCGCGGCGGCCGGCGCGGGCGTCGGGGAGCTGATCCGGCGGCACCAGGACCTGATCAGCTCCGCCCAGACGTTCGCCGCCCCCGTGCCGCTCGGGCACCCGGAGGTGGTGCTGGAGGTGCTGCGCGAGCTGCTGGCGCAGGACGTGGAGCCGCAGAGCGCGGAGGGGACCGACCGGGCGGTGAACGGCAGCCCTCCCGAGTCGGGCTCGCTGCTCGGCGACGCGGCCTCGGCACTGCGACGGTCGGTGGGACAGCTGTTCGAACGACTGAAGAACGGCTAGGACGGCCGGCAGAACACGGCCGGCAGAACACAGCCGGGAGGACACGGCTGAGGAATGCCGCCTGGAGGAACTCCTCGAAAGGCCCGCGGGTACCACGCACCCGCGGGCCTTTCGCATTCCAGGCCAGAAGCCCGACCGCCACCGCTGCGCTCCCACCCCCACTACTGCACTGGGCACGAAGAACTGCACTGGGCACGAAGAGGCCCCGCCGACCGGAGTCGGCGGGGCCTTCGCTTCACGTCGGTCGCGACGGTGGTCGACCGGGACGGTCAACCGTCGTCGACCGGCGGCCGGGGGTGGGGGATCGGAGGGTGTGACCGGCTCCGATCCCGTGGCTCCCGAACCGCCTTCGGGCTCATCGCAGCGGATCACCCGGGCGACCGGCGTCCGGCAGGTCGTGGCGCGTCTCGCCGGCCTGCGGCGGTCGGCTCACGTCACCCCGCCACGCGCCCGTCTCCAGGCCGCGGCCCTCGATGAACTCCTTGAACCGCTCCAGGTCACCGGAGACGCGGTGGCCGACCACGCCGACCGCCGCACCCGCCTTCTCGGTGAGCGTCTGCGGGTCGTACTCCATCTGCACGTGGACTCGCGTCCGCCGGTCGTCGAGCCGGTGGAACGTCACCACACCACCCTGCGGCGGACCGTCGACCGTGTGCCAGGCGACCCGCTCGTCGGGGTGCTGCTCGGTGATCTCGGCATCGAACTCCCTGGTCACACCACCGATCTTGGTGACCCAGTGGGTCCGGGTGGGAGTGACCTGGGTGATGCGCTCGACGCCCTCCATGAACCGCGGGAACGACTCGAACTGCGTCCACTGGTTGTACGCGGTCGTGACCGGGACCTCGACGTCCACGGACTTCTCGATCGTCGTCACTGCAACAACCTCTCCTCGGGGAATCGAGTTCGACATCCGGTTACCCGTCCGGGCGGCCTCACACACATTCGCTCCCCCGAAGGGTGACCGTGAGTAGCGCCTCTCGGAGAAGTGTTTGCTTCTCCTGCTACCGGCTAAGTCTCCTCTGTGGACCAGTACCCCGATGCGGTTCTCTTCGACCGCGACGGCACGCTCATCACCGACGTGCCCTACAACGGCGACCCCGAGCGGGTGCGCCCGATGCCCGGTGCGCGAGACGTCCTCCGGGTGCTCCGCGCGCACGGGGTCCGCACCGGGGTCGTCAGCAACCAGTCCGGCATCGGCCGCGGTCTGCTGACCCGCGCCCAAGTGGACGCGGTGAACGCCGAGGTCGAGGCCCGGCTCGGCCGGTTCGGCACGTGGCAGGTGTGCCCGCACCACCCCGACGACGGCTGCGAGTGCCGCAAACCCGCGCCCACCATGATCCTCCGCGCCTGCGCGGCCCTCGGCGCGCGCCCCGAGCGCACCTACTTCATCGGCGACATCGAGGCGGACGTCCAAGCGGCCCTGGCCGCCGGCGCGACCCCGATCCTCGTGCCCACGCCCGCCACCCTGCCCGACGAGGTCGACCGCGCGCCCCACACGGCACCCGATCTGCGGTCCGCGGTGGCGATGGTCCTATGAGGACACTGGTGGCCCGACTCGACAGCGACGGCGACGTGCTGCTCGCCGGCCCGGCCGTGCGCGCCGCCGCGCACGCGGGCGAAGTCGTGCTGCTGTGCGGTCATTCCGGCGCGCAGGCGGCCGAGCTGCTGCCCGGCGTGCGGCGCGTCGTGCGGTGGGACTGCCCGTGGATCGCCTACCCGGCGCCCGACGTCCGCACCCCGGACGTCGAGGGGATCGTCGCCCTGCTCAAGGGGATTCGCGCCGACGTGGCACTGGTCCTCACCTCCTTCCACCAGAGCCCGCTGCCGCTCGCCCTGCTCCTCAAGCTCGCCGGCGTGCCGAAGGTCGTGGCCCGCTCCACGGACTACCCGGGCTCCCTCCTCGACGTCCGGCTGCGCGACGACCCCGACCTCCCCGAAGCCGAACGTGCGCTGGAAGTCGCCCGCGCCGCCGGTTTCGAGCTCCCGCCGGGCGACGACGGGAAGTTGGCGATCACCACCCCACCGGAACCGGCCGAGATCGGGCCGTACGTCGTCCTGCACCCGGGAGCCTCCGTGCCCGCCCGCGCCTGGTCGCCCGACCGGTGCGCCGAGGCCGTCACGGCGCTCACCGAGGCCGGGCACCGCGTCCTGGTCACCGGCGGACCGGGCGAGACCGCGTTGACCAGGCACGTGGCCGGCACGCGCGGCGTCGACCTCGGCGGCCGGACGACGTTCGCCGAACTGGCCGGGCTGCTGGCCCGCGCGGACGCGGTCGTGGTCGGCAACACCGGACCGGCGCACCTCGCCGCCGCGGTCGGCACGCCGGTCGTGTCCTTGTTCTCACCCGTCGTGCCCGCCGGCCGGTGGGCGCCGCACGGGCCGCACGTGTTGCTGGGCGACCAGGGCGCCCCGTGCCGCGACTCGCGCGCACGCGAGTGCCCGGTGCCCGGCCACCCGTGCCTTGACCGGGTGACGGCCGACCAGGTCGTCACCGCCGTCGCCGAACTCGTGGGGGTGCGGACGTGAAGATCCTGCTGTGGCACGTGCACGGCTCGTGGACGAACGCGTTCGTCCGGGGCGGTCACGAGTACCTGATCCCCGGGCCGCCCCAGGGCATCGGACTGTCCGGGCGCGACTGGCCCGCCGCCCGCGAGGTCGACGTGTCCGAAGCCGACGCGGACATCGCGGTGCTGCAACGGCCGGCGGAGGTCGGCCTGGTGCCCGCCGGGATCCCGGTCGTGTACCTGGAGCACAACACGCCCAAGTACCCGAACCAGGCGCACCCGCTCAAGGACTGGTCCGGCACGATCGTCCACGTCACCCACTTCAACGACCTGATGTGGGACTGCGGCGCGACGCGCACCGTCGTGATCGAGCACGGCGTGGTCGACCCCGGCCCCCGGTACACCGGTGAGCTGCCCCGTGCCGCCGTCGTGGTCAACGAGCCGGTGCGGCGCGGCCGGGTGGTCGGCACGGACCTGCTGCCCCGGTTCGCCGAGGCGGCGCCGGTGGACGTCTACGGCATGAAGACCCGCAAGCTGGGCGCGATGGGGCGCGGCGACCACGACCTGGAGTCGCTGCACCGGGAACTGGCCCTGCGACGGCTCTACCTGCACCCGGTGCGGTGGACGTCGTTGGGGCTGTCGCTGATCGAGGCGATGCACCTGGGGATGCCGGTGGTGGCGTTGGCGTGCACCGAAGTGGTGCGCGCGGTGCCGCCGGAGGCGGGCGTGGTGTCCACCGACGTGGACGAGCTGGTGCGGGCCGTGTCCGAGTTGGTCGCGGACCCCGCGCTGGCCAGGCAGAAGGGAAAACAGGCCAGGGAGTTCGCCCTGGCCCGGTACGGGCTCGACGCCTTCCTGCGGAGTTGGGACCGGTTGCTGACAGGAGTGAGCGGATGAGGATCGCGATGGTGTCCGAGCACGCCAGCCCGTTGGCCGCCCTGGGCGGTGTCGACGCCGGCGGGCAGAACGTGCACGTCGCCGCGTTGTCGTCGGCGTTGTCGGCACTGGGGCACGACGTGGTGGTGTACACCCGTCGGGACGACCCCGGCCTGCCCGAGCGGGTGCGCGCCGAGCAGGGCTACGAGGTCGTGCACGTGCCCGCCGGTCCCGCCCGCACGGTGCCGAAGGACGAGCTGCTGCCGCACATGGGCGAGTTCGCCCGCTTCCTGGAGCAGCGGTGGTACGAGGAGCGGCCCGACGTCGTGCACGCGCACTTCTGGATGTCCGGCCTGGCCTCGGTGCTCGCGGCGCGCAAGGTCGGCGTGCCCGTCGTGCAGACCTACCACGCCCTGGGCACGGTGAAGCGCCGCCACCAGGGCGCCGACGACACCAGCCCGGCCGAGCGGATCGGCATCGAGCGGATGATCGGCCGCGAGGCCGACCGGATCGCCGCGACGTGCGACGACGAGGTGACCGAGCTGATGCGCATGGGCGTGCGGCGGTCGCGGATCTCCGTCGTGCCGTGCGGCGTGGACCCGGCCCGCTTTCGGCCCGACGGCCCGGCCGCCCGCCGCCGCCACCCGCACCGGATCGTCTCCGTCGGCAGGCTGGTGCCGCGCAAGGGCTTCCAGGACCTGATCACCGCGTTGCGGTCGTTGCCGGACACCGAGCTGGTCATCGCGGGCGGCCCGGTGGACGTCGAGTCCGACCTGGAGGCGCGGCGGCTGGCCGAGCACGCGGACCGCGTCGGCGTGCGCGCTCGGCTGTGGCTGGCCGGCCAGGTCTCGCGGGACGCCATGCCCGAGTTGCTGCGCTCGGCCGACGTGGTGGCGTGCGTGCCCTGGTACGAGCCTTTCGGCATCGTGCCGCTGGAGGCCATGGCGTGCGGCGTGCCCGTGGTGGCCAGCTCCGTCGGCGGCCTGATCGACACCGTGGTGGACGGCGTCACCGGCGTGCTCGTGCCGCCGCGCGACCCGTCCGCGCTGGCCCGCGCCCTGAACGCGCTGTTGACCGACCAGGCCCGGCGGGAGGCGTGCGGGCTGGCGGGCCTGGACCGGGTCGGCGTCCGCTACACGTGGAGCCGGATCGCCGAGGACACCGAACGCGTCTACGAGCGGGTCATGGCTCCGCGGGCCGTGGCCGTGGGAGGTGCGCGATGAGCGTCGAGACCCACCTCAACGGGCTGGCCCAGTCGCTGGCCGGGCTGCGCGCCCAGGCGCCGCGGCTGACCCGCTGGGGTGGCGTGCTGGCCCGCCGGCTCGCCGACGGCGGGCGGCTGCTGGCGGCGGGCAACGGCGGGTCGGCCGCCGAGGCGCAGCACCTGACCGCCGAGCTCGTCGGCCGGTTCCGCGACGACCGGCGGCCGTTCTCGGCGATCGCGCTGTGCGCGGAGTCCTCCAGCGTCACCGCGATCGGCAACGACTACGGCTACGAGGAGGTGTTCGCCCGCCAGGTCACCGCGCACGCCCGGCCGCAGGACGTGGTCGTGCTGCTGTCGACCAGCGGGCGCAGCCCGAACCTCATCCGGGCGGCGAAGGCGGCCAGGCGTGCGGGCGCGCACGTGTGGGCGATGACGGGCCCCGCCCCGAACCCGCTGGCCGAGGCGGTGGACGAGGTGCTGGCCCTGCCCGGCGAGCCCGCGAACGTGCAGGAGGCCCAACTGGTCGCGGTCCACGCGCTGTGCGCCGCGTTCGAGGCGGCGTTGGATGGCGCCGCCTCCGGGGTCGCTGGCTCGGTCGCCTGCCTGGAGCCGGAGTGGCCGCTCCGCGGCGGGCAGGCCGCCGGCGCCTGATTCCCCGACGATCGAGAGCGTGATCACCGGGAGACGAGTCGCGAACGACAGACGCGACCTCGCGGTGGTGGGAATGACCTGGAGGTGAAGAGATCGTGAAGCTGGTGGTCGTCGGCGACTCGCTGCTCGACGTGGACGTGCTCGGCACCGCCGAGCGCCTGTGCCCGGACGCCCCCGCGCCCGTCCTGGACGTGACCGGGGAACGCGCCCGACCCGGCGGCGCGGGACTGGCCGCCGCCCTGGCCGCCGCCGACGGCGTGGACGTCACGCTCGTCACCGCCGTCGCCGACGACGAGGACGGTCACCGGCTGCGTGACGAGTTGGCCCGGGTGCCGTCGGTGCTGGGCCCCTCGCCGACGCCGACCCCGGTGAAGACCCGGCTGCGCTGCGGCGACCAGTCGATCGCCCGGCTCGACCGCGGCGGCGGCCCCGGCACGCCCCACGCCACCGACGACATGCTCGACGCCGTCCTGGAGGCCGACTGCGTGCTCGTCTCCGACTACGGCCGCGGACTGGTGCGCGACGAACGGCTGCGCGCCGTGCTCGCCCGCCGCCCGGTGGTCTGGGACCCGCACCCGCGCGGCCCGGACCCGGTGCCCGGCGCCCGCCTGGTCACGCCGAACGCCGCCGAGGCGAAGGCGTTCAGCGGCCTCTCCGACCCGATGGACGCCCTGGAAGCACTGCGGGCCCGGTGGCGGGCACGGGCCGTCGTCGTCACGCTCGGCGCCGACGGCGCGCTGCTGCACGGCGGCGGCACGCCGGTCGCCGTGCCCGCGCCACGCGTGCCCGTGGTCGACCCGTGCGGCGCGGGCGACCGGTTCGCGGCGACGGCCGCGGCACGGCTCATGCAGGGCGCGGCGATGGACGACGCGGTCGCCGACGCCGTGACCTCCGCCGCCGAGTTCCTGCGCTGCGGCGGCGCGTCGGGCTTCCGGCCCGTGGACCGACTGTCCACCGTGGACGCGATACGGGCGCGCGGCGGCACGGTCGTCGCCACGGGAGGGTGCTTCGACCTGCTGCACGCGGGCCACGTCCGCACCCTGCGCGCCGCCCGGTCGCTCGGCGACTGCCTGGTGGTGTGCCTGAACTCCGACGCGTCCGTGCGCCGGCTCAAGGGCCCGGACCGGCCCGTCACCAAGGAGCAGGACCGGGTCGAGGTGCTGCGCGCGCTGGGCTGCGTGGACGACGTGGTGGTGTTCGAGGACGACACGCCGGAGCGCGTGCTGGCCGCCCTGCGCCCGGACGTGTGGGTCAAGGGCGGCGACTACACCGTTGATTCGTTGCCGGAGGCGGACCTGGTGCGGGGCTGGGGCGGGCGGACCGTCGTCGTGCCCTACCACCGGGGCCGCTCGACCACCGAGATGCTGTCGAGGAGGGGCTGATGCTCGGCCAGGTGTTGGTGACCGGAGGCGCGTCCGGCTTGGGCGCGGCCGTGGTGCACGCGGTGCACGAGTTGGGCGGGCAGCCGCTGGTGCTGGACAAGGCCGCGCCGGCGTCGTCGGAGGTGGCCGACTTCGAGTCGGTCGACCTGTCCGACACCAGGGCGGCGGAACGCGCGGTGAAGGCCATCGCCGAGCGCAACGGCGGCCTGCGGGCCGTCGTCACGGCGGCGGGCACGGACGCGTGCGGCCGGCTGGACGACGTGCCCGGCGCGGACTGGGACCGGGTGGTGATGGTGAACCTGCTCGGCACCGCGGCGGTGGTGCGGGCGGCGCTGCCCCTGCTGGAGGGCGGCCGGGTGGTGACCATCGCGTCCACGCTCGGCATCAAGGCGGTCAGCGACGCCACCGCGTACTGCGCCTCGAAGTTCGGCGTCGTCGGCTTCACCAGGGCGCTGGCCGCCGAGACCGCCGGGCGGGTCGGCGTCACGCTGGTGATCCCCGGTGGCATGCGCACGCACTTCTTCGACGACCGCGCGGAGCAGTACCGGCCGCCGGACGACAGCAAGTTGAACCCGCCCGAGCGGGTCGCCGACGCGATCGTGTTCGCGCTGCGCCAGCCCGAGGGCTGCGAGGTGCGCGAGCTCGTCGTCGCCCACGCCGAGGAGGGGTCGTGGCCGTAGCGTCCCGGCTCGACACGGGACGGGTGTTCGCCAAGGTGCTGCTGCCGACGCTGGCCAAGGGCGTGATCGTGCGCCGGCCGGCGGTGACGGCGATGGCCGAGAAGGCGCGGGTGGATGCCGCGGCGGTGGCCACCATGAGGCGGTTGCGCGCGCGGTACGGTCCGGAGCCCTTGCGACTGCGGGTGACGGGCCGCAGCGTCGCGCTGCTGCTCGACCCGGTGGACGTGGCGCGGCTGCTGGCCGACTCGCCGTCGCCGTTCGCCCTGGCCACCCGGGAGAAGACCGCCGCGCTGGCGCACTTCCAGCCGCACGGCGTGCTGATCTCGACGGGGGAGGAGCGGGCGCGGCGGCGCGCGGTGAACGAGGACGTGCTGCGGCCGGACAAGATCGACGTGCCGGGGATCGTGGCCGACGAGGCGGACCTGTTGCTGCGGCACGTCCGCAGCACGGGCGTGCTGACCTGGGACGCGTTCGCGCAGGCGTGGTGGCGGGCGGCGCGGCGGATCGTGCTCGGGTCGTTCGCGCGCGAGGACGTCGAGCTCACCGACCTGCTGAAGACGTTGCGCGGCAACGCCAACTGGGCCTACCTGCACCCGCGCCGGGACGCGCCGCGCGAGCGGTTCGAGCGGCGGTTGCGCGCGCACCTGGCCCGCCGCGAGCCGGGCAGCCTCGCGAGCCTCGGCTCACCGGAGGAGCTGCTGGGCCAGGCGCCGCACTGGCTGTTCGCGTTCGACGCGGCGGGCATCGTGACCATGCGGGCGCTGGCGCTGGGCGGCGAGGGCGAGGCCGGCATCTGGGAGTCGGCGCGGTTGTGGCCGACGACGCCGGTGATCCTGCGCGAGAGCACCGAACCCACGCGCTGGCACGGCGCCTGGCTGCCGGCCGGCACCACGTTCGTCGTGTTCGTGCCGTACTTCCACCGCGACCCGGACCGGTTGCCCTACGCCGACTCCTACGCGCCGGAGAACTGGCCCGCGCCGAACGACCCCGGGCTGGTGCCGTTCAGCGGCGGTCCGGGCATCTGCCCCGGGCGCGACCTCGTGCTGGTCGCCGGCGGCACGATGCTCGACGCCCTGCGCGAGCACCTGGACGTGCCGACGCTGCGCGCGCCGCTGCCCGTGACGCTGAACCACTTCGGGCTGTCCTTCGTCACCCGTAGTAATGGTTGAACCGCTCCTCCGTTGGGTACGTGGTGGCGGTGAGTCAGGCTGAGGAATCACACCAGCGGAGGTTGGCCCGCAACCTCAACGAGTTGCTGCAGGAACTGCGCGTGGCGCAGGCCGGCGTGCAGATCCTGTTCGGCTTCCTGCTGTCGATCGCGTTCACCGAGCGCTACGCGTCGGCCGGCGGCTACATCCGCGCCACCCACCTGATCACCGTCCTGTTCGCGGCGTGCGCCGTCGCGCTGCTGACCGCGCCGGCCGCCTGGCACCGGCTGCTCTTCCGCCGCGGCAGGCGGGAGGACGTGATCGAGGTGGCCAACCGCTTCGCCATCATCGGGCTGGCGTGCCTCGCGGTCGCCATGACGGGCACGATACTGCTGCTCGCCGAGGTCATCGTCGGGGGTTGGCCGGCCATCGTGCTCGGCGCGTTCGCGGCCGTGCTGTTCGGCACGTTGTGGTTCGCGTGGCCGTGGCGCGAGCGGAGCCGGGACACCATCGCGGACGACGACGTGGACGACGAGGACCGCATCGAGTGAGCGGGTCCGGTCAGCCCGTCTCGTCCGTGCGGTCGTGCGGCGCGCCGACGGGCTTGGACTCCGGCGATCCCCGCTGGCGCAGGTAGACGCTCAACACCACCATCGAGCCGATGGCCAGGAACTCGGACTGCCAGTTCTGCAGCGAGCGGTTCCAGAAGTCGGCCGACAGCACGTAGTCCCACCAGGTCACCGGGTCCTGGAAGGTGTTGAGCTGGTCGTTGTTGTACGCGCTGCGCCCGGCGATCGACTGGGTCAGCCACGAGCCGACGAACAGGCCGAGCATCACCAGGCCGAGCGAGTTCGAGTACAGCGCCGTGCGCCACCCGCCCGCCTTCGCCCACGGCGGCGACTGCTCCTTCACGTGCGCACCCAGCAGCTGGTCCTCGTCGGACTCCGCGCCCATGCGGCCGGCCGGCTTCGACTCGGGCGAGCCGCGCTGCATCAACCACACCGTGGCGAAGATGAACAGGAAGAACTGGAGGTACTCGGACTGCCAGTTCTCGGCCACGTCGACGGCGAAGTCCGACGACGTCACGTACTGCCAGAAGCCGATCGGGTCACCGCCGTCGGTGAGCCGGTGGTCGTTGAGGTCGGCGTTGCCGGAGAACGCCTGGCCGACCAGCGTCGCCAGGCACAGCAGGCCGAACACCAGCCCCAAGCCGTTGTCCCGCAGGAACCTCTTCACAGGCCCACCAGCCCGATGACGCTGAAGTACACCAGCAGGCCCAGCACGCCCAGCAGGTAGGCGTAGAACATCCCGCGCTGCGTCACGGTCCTCCCACCTCGCACTCGTAGGGCCGTTCACCCCGCGACTCGCAGCCCGCGCCCGACACCCGCCACCCGTCCGTCAGGTCCCGGAGGAACAGCACGTCGTCGGAGGTGCGGACCTGTGCCGCGTCACCCCAGACCTCGACTGATCGCACCGCCCCGCCGGGCACGTCGAGCGAGGAGCACTCCACGTCCTCGCGCGCGCGTTCGGTCAGCAACCCGCAGGCCCGGTCGGTGTCGCCCGAGGCGACCGCCGCGGTGAACTCCTCCGCCGCGCGCCGCGCCAGGTCGTCCGAGGCCGTGCCGCACCCGCCCACCACCAACACCGCCGGCAACGCCACGGCGGGCAACCACCGAAAGCGGATCATGGTCGGACGATAACGCCTCACGGGCGCAGCAGCACCTTGACGGCGTTGTCCTGCTTGCGCTGGAAGATCTCGTAGGCGTGCGGCGCCTCGTCGAGCGGCAGGTGGTGGGTGGCGAAGGAGTCCACGCCGAGCGGGTCGTCGTCGGTGAGCAGCGGCAGGATCTCCGGCACCCAGCGCCAGACGTTGGCCTGGCCCATGCGCAGCTGCACCTGCTTGTCGAACAGGGTCAGCATCGGCATCGGGTCCGCCATCCCGCCGTACACGCCGGACACCGAGATGGTGCCGCCGCGCCGCACGATGTCGATCGCGAGCCTCAGCGCGTGCAGCCGGTCGACGCCCGCGGTGCGCATGAACGGCGCCGCGATGGCGTCCGGGAGCAGGCCGACGGCCTGGTGCGCGAGCTTCGCGACCGGCGCGCCGTGCGCCTCCATGCCGACGGCGTCGATCACGGCCTCCGGCCCGCGCCCGCCGGTGAGCTCGCGGATGTGGTCGACCAGGTGGCTGTCGCGCACGTTGAGCACGGTCACGCCGTGCCCGCGGGCCCGCGCCATGCGCTCGGGCACGAGGTCCACGCCGATGACCGTCTCGACGCCGCGGTGCTGCGCGATCCGGGTCGCCATGTCGCCGATCGGGCCGAGCCCGAGCACGACCAGGCTGTCCCGGGTGCCCGCGTACTCCACCGCCTGCCACGCCGTGGGCAGCACGTCGGAGAGGTAGACGAACCGGTCGTCCGGCGGGCCGTCCGGGACCTTGATCGGCAGCGTGTTGCCGAACGGCACCCGCAGGTACTCGGCCTGCCCGCCCGGCACCTGCCCGTACAGCTTGGTGTAGCCGAACAGCGCGGCGCCCGACCCGTGCTCGCGCACCTGGGTCGTCTCGCACTGCGACTGCAGGCCGCGGTCGCACATGAAGCACGTGCCGCACGAGATGTTGAACGGCACCACGACGCGGTCACCCGGCGCGACCTCGGTGACCTCCGCGCCGACCTCCTCGACCACGCCCATCGGCTCGTGCCCGAGGATGTCGCCCTCGTCGATGAACGGACCCATCACCTCGTACAGGTGCAGGTCGGAGCCGCACAAGCCGGTGGACGTGATGCGGACGACGACGTCGGTCGGCTCCTTGAGGATCGGATCCGGCACGGTGTCCACGCGGACGTCCCGCTTGCCGTGCCAGGTGACGGCCTTCATCAGTGCTCCTCTGTTGGATTGCCGCTGCTCCGCAGACGGCGGCGAGGTCGCCGGGAAGTCGGTCGTTCGCGCCCTGATTCCCGACGATCGAAAAGCGTGATCGCCGGGAATGAGGACGCG
>NZ_JBEOVG010000036.1:0-80020 GCF_040295345.1 Actinosynnema sp. NPDC002837 | reverse complement strand
GCTTGGGGGGGGGGGGGGCCGGGGGCTTTTCCCGGCGTGGCGGACCGGCGGGGCGTTGGCGGCGGGCCTGGCGCGCGGCGCGGCGGCGGCGCCCCCCGGCGGGAGGCCCGGGATGCGCTGCGGCGTGAAGACGGTGCCGCCGTCCCGGTCACCCAGCTGGTACCAGACGTTCACGCCCCAGCCCCACACGCTGCCGTCGTCCAGCACCGCGTACCCGTTGCCGCCCGCGCCGACGACCTCCGCGACCCGGGTCAGGCCGACGACCGGCGTCGGCTTCCTGACGTCCCGCCCCGCACCACCGACACCGGCCTCGCCGTGGGTGTGCGCACCCCAGGCGATGACCGTCCGGTCGGTCCGCACGGCGTAGCCGGTCCGGCTCGACGCCGCCACCGACACGACGCCGCCCAGTCCCGGCACCGGGGTCGGGGTGCCGGTCTGCCCGGACGACGTGCCGTTGCCGAGCTGCCCCTCCGCGTTGCCTCCCCAGGTCCACACGGTCCCGTCCGCGCGCAACGCGTACCGGGTGTCGCCGCCGGCGACGAACTCGGTGACGTCGGTCAGACCGACCACCCGGACCGGCGTCGACGAGCCGGCGCCCGTCGTGCCGACGCCGAGTTCACCGGAGGAGTTGGACCCCCAGGACCACACCGTGCGGTCCGACCGCACCGCGTACGCGGTGCCGCTGGACGCGGCGATGGCGACCACGTCGTCGACGCCCTCGATGCGGACCGGCACGTCGCTGAGGCGCTCGGGTGACGTGCCGGGTCCGAGCTCGTCGGAGTAGTTCATGCCCCAGCCCCAGACGGTGCCGTCGGCGCGCAAGGCGTAGCCGGTGCTCCACGCCGACGCGATCGCGGTGACGTCGGTCAGCCCCCTGACCCGGACCGGCACCGGCGCGAACCCGCCGTCCACGTGCCAGCCGGCGCCGAGTGCGCCGAAGTCGTTCGCGCCCCAGGCCCATACCGTGCCGTCCGCCCGCAGCGCGTAGCGGCCCGCGACGGCGCGCACACCGTCCAGGCCGGACACCAGCCGAGGGGTGTTGTCGCCGTAGTAGGCGTTGGAGCCCGTGCCACCGCCCGAGCCGAGCATCCCGTCGTTGTTCTGGCCCCATGCGTACACGCAACCGCTCGCGCAGGTGGTCGGCACGGGGGCGAAGTACCCGGCCATGTCGACGACCAGGTGCACGCTGCCGGCGCCCGGCCGCAGCACGACCACGCCGGTCATGCCCAACATCACGGCCGCCAGGTTCGGCACCGTGGCGGCGGGCGTGACGTTGAGCGTCGACGACCTGGCGGGGCCGGCACCCCCCGGACCCGCGCTGACGTAGGTGGCCGTGGACGCCTCGGTCGCCGTCACGTTGAGCAGGACCGCGGTCGCGTCGTCGGGGACGGACCCGGTCCAGCCGAGCCACAGGGACTTCGGGTCGTCCGGCCGGGCCGGCGCCGAGGAACGCGTGTCACCGACCCGGACCGGGTCCACCGGGTAGAACCCGAGGCCCTCTCCCGGCACGTAGAACCCGGCGAGGTCGGCGATCAGGTCGACCGTGCCCTGCCGCGTGTAGAGGTCCACGGTCCGGTCGTCCCCCAGCGCGACGGTCACCAGGTTGGCCCGCGTGTCGCCCGGCACGAGGTTGAGGTTCGACGCGGTGGGCCGCGGCTCGCCGTGCGGCCACGCGGTGACGTAGGTGTCGGCGGTGACGTTGGTGGCGGTCAGGTTGAACGTCACGGCGCTCGCCTCGGCCGGGATGACGCCGGTGAGGTCCAACGGGAGCGAGCCGTCCGCGTTCGGCGTGCCGACGCCGGTGCCGGCGCGGGTGTCCAGCACCCGCGCGGCCGGCAACGGCTGGTACCGCGAGCCGGCGTTCGTGGCGTAGTAGCCGGACAGGTCGGCCAGCAGGTGCACCGTGCCGGCGGCGTTGAACAGGTTCACCCGACGGGTCGGGCCCAACTTCACCGTGACCAGGTTGGGGCGGGTCTCACCGGGGACGAGGTTGAGGTTGGACGCGGTGGGGCGCGTGCCGTCCGCGGGCCACACCGTCACGTACGTGTTCGAGGTCGGCTCGGTCGCGGTCACGTTCAGCACCACGGCCGTGGCGTCGGCCGGTGTCCGCGAGGACAGGTCGAGCACCACGCTCTGCCCCGCGCCGACGATCCCGCCACCCGTGCGGGTGTCCAACACGCGCACGGGCGTCACCGGGGTGTAGGCGGACGCCACCGGATCAGCCTCGGCAACGGCCGGTGGAACCACCACCACCGACAGCAGGAGCGCCGCCAACGACACCACGACGCGTCTCGCCATACCCGTTTCCCCTCATCACCCGATCTCGCGGCGGAGCCTAACCCCCGAGCGGGCGCGAACTCGCCCGCGTCCGAGCCGAAGCCCCTGGCAGACCGGACGGCTCCACCTCGCCGAGTCGGCCGTGCCCGCGCGGCCGTTCTACTCGCCCGACGCCTCCCAACGCACTCCGTAGGCCAAGCCCGGGGTGAGGTGGCGGAACCTCAGGTGGATCTCGCCGGCCCGGTCCACCGGGTGTCGGTGGCCCTCGTCGGCCGGGTCCGCGCCGTCGTGCCGGTGAGCGCCGTCCAGCACCCGCACGCGGGGCGGGGTCGGTGCGCCGCCGAAGCGGACCCTCAGGTCGAGCAGGTCCACCGGGTGCTGCGGGACGTACAGGAAGTACGACCGCAGCGCGTGCGCGGTCGGCGGGCGCAAGCGGATCGCGAAGTCGTGCGAGTCGCCACCGTCCACCCGCGCCGGCAGGGCCAGGGTGGAGCGCTCGACCAGCGTGCCGCCGTACAGCACCCGCACGTCGAGGTCGGGCCGGTCCAGCGGCAACGGGGGCGTCAGCGCCAGCTCGCGCAGGCCGTCCCGGTCGGCGACGACCCGGTGCCTCTCGATCACCTCGGGGCGCGGCCGGTCCAGGGTCAGCACGGCGTGCAGCTCGGCGGTGCGCCAACCGCCCGTCGGGGCGTCCCGCCGGGGACGCGGCGCGTCGGCGGCCAGTTCGGCCAGGTGGCTGATGGCCTCGTCGACCCGGCGGCGGACCGTGCGCGGGTCGCGGTCCATCCTGACCGCCGCCCAGTACACCCGGTCCTGGTAGAGGGGCAGCCGGGCCTCGGCGTCGATGGCGAACGCCGCCAGCGTGGCCAGGCGCAGGTCCGCCGGCAGCCGCCCGGCCAGCTCGGAGAGCCGGTCGGACACCTTCCGGCGGATCGCGCCCGGCGCGTCCCCCTCGGTCACCCCGCAGGTCGCGCGCAGGGTCGGTCCCACCCGGTCCCCGATCCTGCCCGCCAGCACGCCGCGACCCTTGCGGAGCGACTTCAGCTCCCGGACCAGGTCCGCGTACGCGTTCATCGCCTCACCCCCGTCGATCTCCACCGCGTTCCGCCGTGCAGCGTGCGGCCGGCCAGTGGACCGGACGTGGACACATCGTGGATGGCCTAGACGCGGTCGGGCCGCCGCGCCGTCCCGGTCACCGACACCGACAGCGCGGTGCCGAGGCGGATGCCGTCCTGGCCGAGGAAGACGCGGAACGTGCCGATGCGGTCGAGCGTGCCGCGGTCGACCGCGCCCAGGCCGAAGGCGATCACGGTCGGGCGCGGCGGCCAAGCGGGGTCCGCCAGCGCGGCGAACGCCGCGGGCCAGGTCGCCGGGTCGGTCGGCCGTCCGTCGGAGGTGAAGAAGACGACCGGGCGGTGCACCCGGGCGTGGCGCGCCTTCAAGGTGCGGACGTCGTGCGCGATCGTCTCGCGCAGCAGGGCGAACGCGGGGCCGAAGTTGGATCCCGTCCGAGGTCTCGCCGCGCTCAGCCCGGTGAGCTCCGCCGCCGGTCGCAGCGGTTGCAGCACGGTGGACGCGGCCGCGAACCCGACCACGCAGACCCTGATCCGCGCGGCGGCCGCCGGGTCGGCGTGCACGGCGCCGCGGAACTCGCGCAGGCCGGCGTTCACCTCGTCGAGGTGGTCGGTCATCGAGAGCGACACGTCGCACACCACGTAGCACGGCAGCACATCGGATCCCATGCGGCTCCTCCATCCCACACCTTTTGCGGACAGGCCGGAGCGTGGCGGGTGTTTGTCTACCGGCGGTGGACCCAAGGCGGATTCCGACACACATTCGGCCACTCGTGCGACATCCGTCGTAGACATCGGCTCGCGAACGCAGGAGGCAGCGTGGAATTTCGGATGCTCGGTCCGTTGGAGGCGTGGCACGGGAGTGCTCGGCTGCCGTTGGGCGACCAGCAGCAGCGGTTCGTGCTCGTGGTGCTCCTGCTGCACGCGAACAGGCCGGTGTCCACCGAGAAGTTGACCGAGATCGTGTGGGGCGGCAACCTCGACCGCCGCAACCTCGTGCGCGGCTACATCAACAAGCTGCGCAAGGCGTTCCAGGGCAAGGACGCGTTGATCGAGACCACGCCGACCGGCTACCTGCTGCGGGTCGACGACGACCAGCTCGACACCCTTCGGTTCGACCGGTTGCGCACGGAGGCGGAGGCAGCGCGCGCCGACGACCCGCGCCGGGCGATCGCGCTGTTACGCGCCGCCGTCGACCTGTGGCGGGGCCGGTTCCTGGAGGACATCGACCACGACCGGGTCGGCGGCACCGAGCTGATGTCACCGGACGACAGCTACTACGACGCGGTCGGCGACCTGGCCGAGCTGGAGCTGGACGCGGGCGACCACCGGTCGGCGCGGGACCGGCTGCGGCCGGTGGTGCGCACCGACCCGGCCCGGCAGAAGCACGCCGGGCTGCTCATGCGGGCGTTGATCGCGAACGGCGACCGGACGGAGGCGGGCCGGGTCTTCCACGCCGCCGAGGCCGCGCTGGCCGAGCAGGGCTGGGAGCCGGGGCCGCAGCTGCGCAAGCTCGCCGCCCGCGCCGAACGCGGCGAGCCGACCAGCTCGCTGCCGTCGCGGGAGGGCGGGTTCACCGGACGTGACGCGGAACTGGAGTCGGTCGAGGCGGTGGCCGCGACACCGGGCGAGCGGCGCGCGGTCTGGGTGAGCGGCGCGCCGGGCGTGGGCAAGACCGGCTTGGCGGTGGAGGCGGCGCACCGGCTGCGGCACCGGTTCCCGGACGGGCAGCTGCTGGTGCGGCTCAACGGCTACACGCCGAACGTGTCCCCGACGACGGTGTCGGACGCTCTGGACCAGCTCCTGGGCGAGCTGGGCGTGCCGCCCGAGCTGATCCCGGCGTCGGTGAACCGGAAGTTCACGCTGTACCAGACGGAGCTGTACGGCACGCGGACGTTGGTGGTGCTGGACAACGCGCACTCACCGGAACAGGTGCGGTCGCTGCTGCCCGAGGAGGCGGGCTGCTTCGCGATCGTGACCAGCAGGCGGGTCGGCGAGCCGGACACCGGCGCGCACCTGCGGCTGCTGGAGCTGCCGCCCGAGGACGCGTTCGCGCTGTTCCGCACGCTGACCGGCCCGCTTCGCCTGCGCGGGCGGTCGGCCGAAGTGGCTGGTGTGGTCAAGCGGTGCGGTTACATGCCGGTGCACATCCGGGTGGCCGCGGCGCTGTTCCGCCGGCACGACGGTTGGCCGTTGGAGCACCTGTTGCGGCAGTTGGAGGAGAGCGGCCCGTGGCCCGCGGACGGCGACGGCGCGGACGGCGCCGCGGTGCGCGTGTCGTACCTGCAGCTCGGCTCGCCGCAGCGGGAGCTGTTCCGGCTGCTCGGCCACCTGCCGGGACCGGACCTCGACGTGACGGGTGCGGCGGCGCTCGCGGGCCGCGAGGTCGCCGGCGTCCGCGCGGTGCTCGACGACCTGCACGAGGTCTGCCTGGTGGAAGAGGTCGCGCCGGAGCGGTACCGGATGCTCGACCCGCTCAAGGAGTTCGCCGCGGCGGAGCCGCCGCCGACCACGCCGACCGAGCACGCGGACGCCCTCCTGCGGCTGCTCGACTTCTACCTGGTCGGTCTGGCGGGCGCGGTCGGCGCCGCCAACCCGTTCGACCGGGCGCAACTGCCCGGCGTGCACCGCACCAGCCGGGTCGTGCCGGCGTTCGGGGACAAGGCCGACGCGACCGCGTGGATCGCCGCCGAGCTGGACAACCTGGTAGCCGCCATCCGCTACGCCGCCGATCACGACCTGCCCGGCCACGCGTGGCGGCTGGCGGTGCTGATCTGGCGCCACTTCAACACCACGAACCGGTTCGAGGACTGGGTCGCGACGATGGAACTGGCGCACGGGGTCGTGTCCGCCGAGCCCGACGAGCACTACGGCCGGGCGCACGTGCAGCTCCGGCTGGCCACCGCCTACGACCGGCTCGGGCGGCTCGAGGAAGCGCTCGACCTGGCCACTCGTGCGTTGGCGGAGTGGCGGTGGCTCGGCGAGGTGCTCGGCGAGGCGGTCACGTTGTGCGCGATCGGCATCCCCCTGATGGAACTCGGCAGGCACGACGACGCGATCGAGCACTTCGAGGCCGCGCTGCAGAAGTACGAGCGGTGCGGTGACGTGCGCGGGCAGGCGCACGCGTTGAGCATGCTCGGCACGTGCGACGAGGAGCGCGGCGACCTCGACCGCGCGTTGGGCCGGCACCTGGCCGCGGTGCCGATGCTGCGCGAGGTCGACCACGTGCACGGACTGGCGCACGCGTTGAACAACCTCGGCTCGGTGCAGCAGCGGCTCGGCCTGGCGGACGAGGCGTTGCAGTCCCATCTGGAGGCGTACGGCCTGGCCGAGCGGCTCGGCGACGACTGCCTGGCGGCCTACGCGCTGAACTACACCGGCAACGTCCACCGGTCGCAGGGCCGGCCGGCCGAGGCCGCGCGGTACCAGGACCGGGCCAGGGAGAAGGCGGCCGGGGTGTCCGACGCCGACCTGCGCACGCGCCTCTTCCTCGACCGCGCCGCGACCGCCTGGGACGGCGGTGACCGGTCGGAGGCGTTGCGCTCCTACAAGGCGGCGCTGGACCTGGCGGCCGGCACCGGTCACCGCGGCCACGAGGCGCACGCCCACCGCGGCGTCGCGCGGGCGTTGCACGCGCTGGGGCAGCACACCACCGCCGCCGGGCACTGGGACGCGGCCGAGGCCGGGTTCGTCGCGCTCGACCAACCCGAAGCGGCCGAGGTCAGGGCGGAGCACGAGGCCCTGACCTGTGCGTGCCGCTGATCTCGTGACCGTGCCCGGCGGGTCGCGGGGACCCGCCGGGCGCACCGGTCAGTACCGCTGCTGCAACACGCGCCGCAGCTCGGGGTAGACCTCTTTGACCGCGCCGTGGTTGCGCCAGCGGGCGAGGGTCCTGGCCAGTTCCCGCAGGTCCGTCCGCACGGTCGCCGAGTCGACCTGCGCCGCGTCGTCCAGCGTGCCGGTCAGCGTCACGCAGCTCTGGTCGATCTCGCCCGCGAGCGCGTGGGCGAGCGAGCGGCGGGCGCCGAACCGGGCCCGTGAGCGGCGGGCGGCGGGCGGCAACCCGGCCAGCTCCCGGTCCAGCACGGCGGCCGACTCGACCGTCCGCCCGAGGTCGCACAACGACCACCCCCTGGCCAGTTCCGCCGGGTCGGGCGCGGTCGAGCCGAGCACGGGGTAGTCGCGGGTCTCGGAGGTGGACGCGCCGAGCAGGTGGGCGGCACGGTCCAGCGCCCGGTCGAAGGAGCCCTTGTCGCCCGCCAGGGCGTGCCCCTGCGCTTCCCGCCGGGAGGCCAGGCCGAGGGTCCGCAGGCTCGCCTGGTCCACGCGTTGCGCCTGGCGGGCCAGGTCGATGGTGCTCGTCGCGTCCTGCCGGTAGAGCGCGAGCCCGGCCTCCCGGACGAGCGCGTAGCTCACGATCTCCCGGTCGCCGCCCGCCCGCGCCAGTTCCGACGCGTGCCGCGTCCACGACAGCGCGCCCTGCTCGTCGCCCGCTTCCTGGTTCATCCAGCCCGTGTACTCGGCGATCCGCGCGGCGAGCAGCAGCAGCCGCGTCCTGATCGGCTGGGGGTTCTCGTGCGCGAGCGCGTGCACCGTGCGCACCAGGGCGACCAGCGGTTCGAGGATCACCACCGGGCTCGTCTGCATGCCGAGGGAGCGCAGGTGCTCGAACGAGGTCCGCATCCCGACGACCACGCGTTCGTCCGGCACCGGTCGGGGCCCGCCCCTGAGCGCCATCCCGAGCACCGTGCCCGTGCCCGCGACCAGCACGTGGCGGCGGTCGAGCGCGAGCCCGGCGTCGGCGAGCCGCTCACGCGCCGAGCGGGCCGCCTCGATGAGCGCGCCGCCCGCGTCCAGCACGCCGTCGCACAGCCGCGCGATCGTCTCGTGCGGCGGCTTCAGGTCGTTCTCGATCTTGCTGAGATAACCCTTGCTGTAGTGCACGCGCTTGGCCAACTGCCCTATCGACAGCCCCGCGGCCTCACGGGATTCACGCAGTAATTCACCAAATGATCCGCTCACCCGAGCCTCCTGATCCGGCTTGATCCCGAGTACACCACTGCTCCTGGCCCGGCGCAATCGCCCGGCCGTCCGCGAAATACCCGCGAACAGCCGGGCGCACATTTGCGGTCCGGTCAGCCGTGCCACGGGTTGCCGTCGGGGCCGACGGTGACCGTGGTGGGCGGCGGGCACTCGTCGAACGACGAGGCCGAGGCGCCGCTGCCCGACGCGAACACGGCGACGACGGCGCACAGACCGGCCAGCGCCACACCGGCCTTGGTCACGAAAAAGGACACGTTCTTGGACATGGCAAATCCTCCACGAGAATTCGGTGAATGCGATCCGGGCGTTTATCCGAAGTCTTCCGCCCTCACCGACAATGATTCACCGACGCAGTGGGGGTGACCAGGTGTTGCCCGTTTCCCGGCGGCCGGGCAACGGGCAACGGCGGCGCATCCACTCCTCGTCCACTTCCGGTCGACAGGCGGTGCCGATGCTGTGCCGGCAGATCAGGACGGCCGGCCACCACGCCGGCGTGAACAGGGAGGTTCGGTCGTGAGCGAGTACGACGTCGCCGTGTCGTTCGCCGAGGAGGAGCGCTCCGCGGTCGAGGAGGTGGTCGAAGCGTTCAAGCAGCGCGGGCTGACCGTGCTGCACGGGCCCGAGCAGACCCACGAGTGGTGGGCGCACAAGGAGGGCGGCGACCTGCCGGACGCGCGGGTGCGGTTCTTCGTCCCGTTCGTCTCGGAGGTCGACGACTTCACCACGGCCGCGCTGCGCGCGGTCAAGGCCGGTGACGAGCACGTGCTGCCGGTGCTGCTCGGCGGCGTGCCCGTGCCGCCGGACCTGCTGCACCCGCACGTCGCCTACGTGCGCGGCACGGCCCCGGACCAGCTCACCGAGGCGTTGGTCGCCCGGATCGAGACGGCGGAGGCGGTCGGTCGGGAACGCGCGCCGGTCACCGAGGTGGTCACCAGGGTCAAGGCCGTCGCCCCGGTGCAGGAGGAGCCGGCGGAGCCGGTCGTCCCCGCCACCTTCAGCCGCTACACCGAGCAGGACGCGACGCTGCGGTACCTGGGCGCACAGTTCGCCGCGGCGCTGCCGAGGCTGGAGCGGCGCGGGTTCGTCGGCACCGCGCACGTCGGCGAGACGCGGATCGCCGTGCGCGTCGAACGGGCGGGCGACACCGTGTACGCGCTCGACATCCAGCGCGGCGGGATCGGCGGCGACGAGACGGTGAACTTCGTGGTCGGCAAGCAGGACGGCGCCGCCGCCCTCACCAACGGCTGGGCGCGTCCGGTCTACGACACCGGCGTGGGCGCGGCCGTGCTGGAGGTGCACGACTTCTCGGTGCTCGGCGGCAGCGGCACGGCCCGCGCCTACCGGCGGGAGGAGCTGTTCACCGCGCTCTGGCAGCGGATCGACGCGGTGCTCGCCGCCACCGTCGGCTGACCGTGCGACCGGACGCGCTCCCCACCCGTCACGGGCGGGGAGCGCGTCTCGTCGTACCCGGGGTCAGCCCTGGTCGTCCCGCGCCCGGTCGAGCACCTCTTCCAACCGCAGCGGGCTCGACGGGTGGTGGCTCAGGCACAGCGGCGCCCGCATCCGGCGGAACCCGAACGTCTCGCCCGTGGCGTAGAACTGACCGCGTTCCAAGCGCGAGATGTCGCCGACCGAACTGCCCTTGGCCCTGGCCATGTCGTTCGCCGCGGCGATCTGCGCCGGGCTCTGCAGCCTGCCGAAGAACTGCGTCGTCGCGTTGCCGACCACCTGGTTGTGCACGCCCTTCGGCGCCTGGGTGGCGAGCAGCAGGCCCAACCCGTACTTGCGGGCCTGCGAGGCCAGCAGGATCGTGGTCCGCGTGCTCGCCGCCTGCCCGACGGACGGCGCGATGGTCTGCGCCTCGTCCATCACGACCAGGCCGCCGAGCGGCCGGTCCACCGCCGGGTTGCGCTTCATCCAGGCGAACACCTCCAGCTGGAGCTGGCTGACGAACCCCTGCCGCTGCTCCTCCGACGGCAACCCGATGAAGCTGATCACCGAGATCCGCGCCCGCTTGCCCGGCGTCGGGGTGAGCAGCACCGCCGGGTCCGTCGGTTCGCCCGCACCGCCGAGCAACGGGTCGTTGACCATCGCGGCCCGCAGCGTCTCCGCCAGGTCCGCCGCCGTCGCGCGGCCGGTGCTGAGCTTGCTCACCCCTTCCGGCAGGTCGTCCAGCACGTCGATGAACGCCGACAGGTCCCGCCCGTCCGTGCGGGCGTAGTGCGTCAGCGCCTCCTTCAGCACCGCCCGGCTGCGGGCGGCGGACTTCGAGTCGCCGCCGACCTTGGCGTGCGGCACGAGGCGGGCCAGCGCCGCCTCGATCGAGGCCGCGAACTCGTCGACGTCCCCGCGCACCTCGGTGAAGTCCGGCAGCGGGTGGAAGCTCAACGGCCGGCCACCGGCGCGTCCCGGCGTCCACACCACCACCTCGGTGTTCGCGAGGTACTCGGCGGCGGTGTCCGCGTCACCCGGCAACCAGTCACCGGGCGCCTCCGGCCACGCGTCACCCAGCCGTGCCAGGTCGTTGTTGGGGTCGAGCACGATCGCCGACACCCCCCGCAGGGCGCACTCCTCGACGATCCGCCGCAACAACACGGTCTTGCCGCTACCCGACCCCGCGAACACGATGGCGTGCTTGCGCAACGACTCCAGCTCGATCCGAACCTCACCGTCCACGCCGAGCACGATCTCCGTCGGCGACGGCGGCTGCGCCCGCGCCGGCGGGGGCCGCGTCTCCTGGTGCCCTGCCGCGGACCGGTCCGACCCGGGCAGGACCTCCCGCAGGAACGTCGTCCGGCTGGCGGGCTTGCGCGCCACCAGCCACGCCAGCAACTGGTGCGTCTGCGCGGCCAGCATCTCCTTGAGCGCGCTGAACGTGCGCAGGTCGTCGTCGGAGATCTCGACCCACCGACCACCGGCCTGCTCCACCTCGGCGAGCTCGGTCCGCGTCTTCGCCCCCTTCCACCCGTCAGGCCCGTTGCGGAGCAGCACCAGGTGCCGGTTCTGGGCGCCGACGCGCGCCGCATCCCGAACCTTCCGCATCCGGTTCAGCACGGACCGGCCGTGCGCGCTGGCGATGAGGCGGAACCCCCAGCGCTCGTCCGTGTCCAGGTCCTCGTCCAGCGTGCGGAGCAACCGGGCGTGCAGGTCGCTGCCACCGTGGAGTTGCTCGGCCTGCCACACCATGTCGTCGTTGCCGACCTCGTTGATCCACGACTTGAGCCCGGCCAGCAACAACGCCGGCATCACGTCGTCCTCGTTGTGCTGCTTCAACTCACCTACCGAAACCTCCGCCTTCTCCCGCAACCGCTCGAACCGGGTGTCGAACTCCTCGAAGTGCTCCGGCTCCAGCCCGACCTCCTCCCGGGGACGCGGCTCGTCAGGCTTCTCGTCGAAGGACGTCAGCTCCCGGACTTCGCCGTGCAGGCACGCCTCGGCGTGCGCGTGGATGCGCTTGAGCAGCACGCGAGGGGTCAGGGTGACCGCCCATCGCACCCCGAACGCGTCCGGGGACACCGGCCAGGTCGGGTGCGGCGGGGTGAACTCGATGCGCCGGTAGACCACCCCGAGCCACTTCTCCACCAGCGCCCGACCGATCACCGGGTCCACGATCGAGCCGAGGAACGGAATCTCGGTGAACCGGTCGGTGACCGTGTCGCTCGCGATGTCGTGCAGCATCTTCCAGGTGTTGGGCAGGCACGCCACTATCGACAGCGTCCGCCTGGTCTTCTCCCGGAGCTTCATCAACCCGTCGGCGATGAGAGCGAGTTCCCCCTTCAGCTCCGGGTTCTTCACCTTCTCGCCGATCACTCCCTGATCGAGGTTGACCAGGGTGTCCAGTTGGTCGACGGCGATCACGCACGGGCCGGTCAGCGCCAGGACCCGCGAGATGTCCCGCACCAGGGTCTGCGCCGGCTTCGACCGGGGTGGCAAACCCCACTCGCCGCCCGCCTCCACCACGCCTTGCAGGTAGGCCAAGCCGATGTCGGCGTGCTCGGACGCGTAAAGCGCGAGTGCCCGGATGGTGTCCGCGCACTCGACCGCGATCCGGGCGTTCACCCCGCGCAGGTGGACGAGGAAGGCAGTCAGGTCCTGCGGGGTCAGCGTCGTCTCGCCCCTGACCGCCGCCGCCACCGCCGCCGGCACCTTCGCTGCCTGGCACAGCTGCCGCAGCAGCACCGTGAGCTGCAGTTCACCGTCATCCGTGCTCCGGCGCAGCTCGCTGCGCATCGCCTCGGCGACGTCGTTCCAGAACTCCTGACCCGTGGTCAGCTCGACCAGGAAGAAGTAGCCTCCTTCGCGCTGCACCATGCGGCGCACCGAGCCGAGCAGGTGGGTCTTGCCGACCCCCTTGCGCCCTTGGAGCACGAGGCCGATGGGACTGGGGCCGGTGCTGGCCCTCGCATCTGCGATACCGGCCAGGATCCGCGTCTCCGCCCTGGCGTGCAGGCCGTCCACGTGCGACGGCGACGTTTCCCAGACGTCGTCGGGCGTCTCGGCGGAGTTGAAGCGGAGAGCGGCCAGTGCCTTGCGCTGTTGCTCGGTCATGATTCCTCGATCGCCACCAGGTGGTTGTCCTCGCCGGCGACCCGGACCGCGGCCGCGTGGTCGGCGTCGGTCAGCACCTTGCGGTTGGAGTCCGGGGCCAGGTGCACCGTGCCGGTCTTCACCATCTCCAGCAGGACCGCGTCGACCTCGTCCTTGTCCGCGCCGTTGAGCTTGGGGCGCAACTTCGCCAACCGCACCCAGTCCTGTGGCTTGACCGACAGCGCCAGGTAGGCGGCGCGGATCACCGACTCCAGGTCCGCACCGGAGCGGATCACCTCCGCCAGGGTGTTCCGCCGCTGGTGGTAGCGGATGAAGCGCCGCAACACCGAGAAGTGCGCCCGCGACAGCGGACCCGACTTGGACGGCGGCTCGCCCGAGGCCAAGTCGTCCATGCACCAGGAGATCCCCTCGTCGGTGATCCGGTGCCAGATCCGGTTCTTCTCCTTCCACGACTGGAGGAGGCCGATGTCGTTCAACCTCTCGCGGCCGTCCTTGCCCAGCCTCACCTTGAGTTCCCGGTCGAGCTCCACGTTGGGCACGTCCCGGCTCTCCAGCATGAGCACGATGAGCGCTGCTCGTTCGTCGTTCCCGAACTTCTCGGGCATGGCTTCGCCTTTCAGTCGGTGGACGTGTCGATCCGGCGGTCGATCCGGTCCAGGAGGGTGTTGATGTCGGTCAGCAGGCCTTGGGAGGCGATGAACCGGCCGTCGTCCGCGTGCGACTTGGACAGCACGCCGAGGTCGACCGAGAAGTCCCGCAACGCCGCCAAGTCGCCGTTGTCGAGCGCGGTCGCCATGCCGTGCACGGTCTCCTCGACCAGCGACAACCGGCCGACGGACGGCAGCCGGTCCGGCACGGCGCGCAGCGCGGCCGCCGCGTTCCGCAGGGCGTCGCGGTCCGGGTCGAGGTCGCCGGCGGACGTGCCGGTGATCATGTCGTGGAGGTCCCGCGCCACGCCCGGCCCGAACTGGAGGTGACGCAGGTTGCGCAGGAAGCCGGGCAGGTTGCGGGGGTCGGTGCCGTCGGTCAGCACGCAGAACAGCCGCCGCTGACCACCGTCCGGGCCGATGGTGTGCCGCAGGAACCGCTCCACCTCGGTGACCTGCCACCGGCTCAACCCCTGGTCCACCACCAGGCACAGGTGCTCGGCCAGCTCGCTGGTCTTGTCCAGGATCTCCAGATCACCGGACGACGACCGCTCGACCCGCACGCCGAAGCCGCGCAACTCCTCCACCAACCGGTCCGCGACGTGCAACGCCGACCGCGGGCTGGACACCAACAAGTCCAGGTTGAAGTCCTGGCGCCGGTCGCGCGCCGACGCCACGTACGCGTCCCGGTTGTCGGCGAGGACATCGGTGCGGTCGAACTGCTGCGCGATCACCGCCGCCACCGTCTCCAGCGCGAACGAGACCTGCCCCGCCGCCGGCGGGCGCTCCTGCAGCACCGACAACTGCTCGCCGAAGCTCCAGAACGGGATGTACGGCAACGTGAGGTGCCGCAACATCTGGTCTTCCGCCACGTTCTTGACCAGCCAGTTGCGGAACAAGGGCCCGACGACTTCGGCGCACTTGCGCCGCCACAGCTCGGCCCGCTCGTACTCCACCGACTCGTCCAGCCGGGACAGGATCGGGAGGACGAGGTGCCGGGGCCGGTCGTAGGGCATGCGGTCGCGCGCGCTGTCGGCGCGGCGCACGACGTCCACGATGTCCTTGAGGTTCTGCTCGTTGGCGGTGAACAGAACAGCCAGCCGGTCGGGCAGGTGCGCCGTGCAGATGCCCGCGATGTCCGAGACGCCGGTCCGGCTGTCGATCAGCACGAAGTCGTAGTCCTCGGTCCACTCCGCCCGACAGCGCTCCAGGAACTCAGCGAACCCCCGCCGGTAGAGCTCTTCCCAGTCGATGCGCTGCATCCGGTCCGTGTACGAGTCGTCGTCACGGCCCGCGGCCAGCAGCGCGAGCGTGCTGCCTTCGACGTCGAGCCGCACGGCGTGCGGTCGCGGGCCCTCCGCTCCGGCGAGGAAGTCGTGGGCGAGGTCGATGACGCCGCCCTCGGGTTGCTGGGCCATCACCGGCTTGAAGTAGTGGTGCAGGCCGGGTGCTTCGAGGTCCCAGTCGACGGCGAGCACGCGGTAGCCCCACCGGGCCAGCAGCACGGCGATGTTGGCCAGCGTGAAGCTCCGCCCGACGCCGCCCTTGTAGGAGTAGAAGGTGATGACGGTCCCTGTGGCCATCAGAACCTCGGCAGAGGAGGTGTCGGGGCGAGCACGGGGTCGGGTGGGTCCACGTCCGGCCAGTCGGGTTGCCAGGGGGGCACCTGCTGGACCAGCGCCACGAGGTCCTCAGCCAGCTTGTTCACCTCGTGGTGGAACCGCACGAATTCGATGGTCTGCTGGTACGCCGGGTCGGGATACGCGAATTCCTTGAAACTTACCCAACCTCGGTGCTTACCCTCGGGCGGGAAGTTGTCCGAGTCCGAGTAGAGAATGGGGTAGATCAGCCCTTGAGGTTTCTCCAGGCTGGCCAGGCCCAGCATCCGCTCCCTCTCCAACATGTTGTGCCACTCGGCCAGGCACCACGGTGAGGCGAAGTACTGCGGGTTCAGCAACTGGATCATGATCTTGCTGTGCCGCAGGGCGTGCCGCAGATCGGACGGCCAGTGCACCGCACGCGGCATTTCCCGGTCGACGTAGATCCTCGGCGTCGGCGCGAACTGGTCGGCCAGACAATCCGACAGCTTTCGGAGGAAGTGGTTCAACAGCCACTGCTGGACGGTTCCACGACGGGCGTAGCTGATGAAGAAATCGAACTTGTAGCCGGACACGCGGCAGATGATATGCAGCAGCCGAGCCCGAAAAACAGACAAAAAAGTGGGCAGTCAGGGCCGTACAGGCCAAAAAGTGGACAATCACGGGACCGCGGCGTCGAGGACGAACCCCGTACCGGACGTCATCCCAACAAGCCCTTGTCGCTCACCACACTGCCGGCGTCCGGCGACAAGGGACCTGCTCAGCACTTACCCCGAGCCGTCACCAGGCGCCGGTCTGCCCACGTCCCGGCACTGCCTGCGGACCGTGCCCGGGCGGCGGGGGCAGCGGCGGGCCGGACGGCGGACCCATCGGACCCGAAGCGGGCGCGGCCGTGATCCGGGTCCGGTCGAACTGCCCGATCGCGACGGCCGCCCCGATCAACGCGACACCGCCGATCGTGAGCCCGAGGTAGCTGAGGGTGTCGACCAGCCCGCCCGGCCCGCTGTACGTGGCCGAATCGGTCCTGCAGGTCATGCGCCCGGACGTCCCGCTGCCCTCGGGCTTGCAGCTCCACGACGCCGTGATCGGACCACCCGTGACCCGGGCGTCGACCGCGATCAGGATGATTCCCAACGCCGCGGTGCCGATGCCGAGAAAGACGAGCAAGGCGCGAACGACCCGAAGAAAGATCACAGCCGCACGTTAACCCGCACACCTCTCGCGCGTCCTCGTATTGCCGCATCCCACGGCCACCCCACGTCGTTCGATCCCGCCCGAGCGCCGAGGAGTCCGGCTACAGGTTCTGAGTGACCCAGGGACCGCAGTCGTCCTCCCGGAAGACGGGCTTGCGATCGACCACCTCGCCTACGCAGACCCGGAAGTCGACCCGCCGCGCGGTGTCCAGCCAGGGCAGGTCGATCGTCTTGGGCGGTATCGGCCTTCCGTCCTTGATCTTCCCGGTCCGACCCGCGGAGTTGGGCCAGGTCCCGGCCTCGGCCCCGTCGGCGCGGACGGTGAGGATGACCGAGCAGCCGTCGCCGAGGTCGTCGGTCAGCACGACTTGGCGTTGGTCCACGACCAGTTCCGCACGGCCCGCGCCGCCGGGGGCATAGGCCGTGGGTCGCGGGGATGCCGAGGCGGACGGCGCGAGGAAGCTGGACGAAGCGGGCGGACGGCACGGCACACCGTCCTCCGCGTTCTTCGTCGGCCCGGTGCTCGCACCACGCTCGGCACCCGACCCGGTGCCGGCGGTGGTCGACCCGCCCTGTTCCCCGGACAAGGCGAAAACGACCACCAACGTGATCACCGCGGCGACCGCCGCACCGCCCGTGAGCCATCCACCGATACGCCTGCCACGGGACAGCACCGACCCTGCCGCGGCCGCACTCGTCGTCGCCGCAGTACCCGTCGTCTCTTGCCGCAATGCGCCGGTCTCCGCCTGCGCGTCCCCGTCCACGTCCGGCATCGCACTCGCAGACCGACCGGATAACCGCCTGGCGGTATTCGCGCGGTCGAGCAGGCCCACCCAGTCGCATTGGCGTTCCGCGCCGAGCACACGCATCACCACCAGGAGCTTGTCAGGCGCCCTGGGCAGCCGCCGATTGCTGACCCATTCCCTGACACTGGATTCGGAGACCTCGACGTCGTACTTCTCCAGCGCGTCTTTCGAGATGCGCTTGAAGGACGGACTGCCCGCACGCCGGAACGCGCGGTCGAACTCGTCCCAGAATTCCTGCTCCGCGTGGTCGCCGTCGCCGGTCACTCCGCCATTGTGCTCCCGCGGGCACGTGAGGGGTCCTCAGGGGCGCGAGTCGCGTGTGAGTCGTTTCCGACCAGGCCCGATGCCGTGTCGACTGGTCACGCACGGCCCGTGGAAGCGACTCAGGAGGAGTTGAGGACGGATGCGAGTCCGACGTGTCACCCGGTTGCGAACGGCGGCCCTGACCGCGATAGCGGCCACAGCGCTCACGATCCTGGGGGTGAGTCCCGCCGACGCGTCCGCCGACAGGTGCGGCGGGACCCCGATCGCCGTGGCCGAAACCGAACGTGACGCCAACATAGTCGGCAAGTACACCTATTACCTGCACGTGAAATCCGAGCTCTACCGGTGCGGCGGATATGTGCACGCCCACCACTACGTGTACCTCGACGCCAGTCGGATGCCGCTGGGCACCACCGTGCGGGTGTTCCTCTCGACCCGCCGCAGCGACGGCAAGTGGCACGGCGGCACCACCACGATGGCCTCGTCGCAGAACGTCAGCGCCCAAGGCTTCAAACAAGTCCGCGGCGTGGGCGGCGGGCTGTCGGTGACCCACGTCCGACTGGGCCACTTCGCCGAACCCGGCCAAACCATGATCACCCCCTCGTCGACCAGGACCGCCCGCTACGTGCCCTGGTCCGGCCCGGAAGCAAGCCCTCGGCGCTGACCGGGACGAGCCCACCACGTCCGACCTGACCACCGCCGGGGCACGTCGCCGTAGTTGACGCTGTGCATCAGTGACGCACTAGGGTGCCTGCCGTTCCAGCGCGTTCAGGCGTGATCCACGCCGGAGACAGGCCGGGTCCTGCCGCACGATCGGCCCACGGTCGGCGGCAGGCCCGGCCACCCGTTCACGAAGAGCCGTCCCGCACACGGCCGGCATCGACAGAAAGAGGCCACGGTGCACGCATACCTGGCGTCAGTCGCCTTCCTGTTACGGCACATCAAGGAGTTGCTGACCCCGCACTTCCGGTACGGCACGGGCGATCCTCGGATCACGCGCCTGGAACAGGCTCGGACGGTGGGCGGTCTCGTGATCACCTTCGCGGTCCTGATCGCCTACGAGCAGACCGGCTACGACGCCGTCATGGGCTCACTGGGCAACGTGATGGTCAACGCCGCGATGGCCATGCCGGCCCTGGTGATCGGCATCGTCATCCTGCTCATCACCACCGCCGCACCCGACCGACCGCGCCTCGTGCGGGCCATGCGCCGCCCCGCGCTCACCCTGCTGGCGTGCTTGGCCGCCGGCCTCGCGTTCGACTTCGTCCTGGGCAACTACAAATCCACTCCGGGCAGCGCGATGACCACCATCGTCACCCTCGCCATCATCCTGGCGCTGCTGCTGTACGTCATGCCGGCAATCCTCTGGACCGCCTACTGGAGCTACCGCTACTGGTTCAACGCCGCCGACGGCCACCCTCTCCTGCCCGCCGTGTGCTCGATCGTCTACAGCCTCGGCATCCTCGGCTACCACACCTACCTGCTCGCCGCCGGCAACCTCGAACCCCGCATCCCCGGCCCACTGGCCCTGCTCTTCACCTTCGGCTCACCGCTCGCCGTAATCACCCTGGCCATCCTGGAAATCAACCTCTCCCACCGAACCGGAACCACCCTGCGCACCCTCCCACCGACCCAACCCTGACCCCACAGGCCAGCTCGTGCTCGGTCCGCTCGGCGAGGAAGCCGACGAACTCACCACGTGCATCGGCAGGGCTACCGAAGGATGAGACCTCGGTAGAACATCAGGCACTCGTCCGACCGGTGGAGGCGCCACGCCGCCAGACTGGTCAATCGCTGCTGTGAACCAAGGTCTTGCTGCGGCCGAGCAACGCCAAGACGGCCACAGCGGCAACGGTCATCCACGCCTTGCCGATGATCTGCCCAGGCAGGAATTCGAAGGAACCGAAGGCCATCTTGAGGAAGATCAAGCTGTCCGCCAGCAGGCCGACGATGTTCGAGCCGACCACGGCGACGACGAGTCCGCGCTTCCGCAGCGGTTCGTACACCGCGAAGTCCAGGAGTTCCGCCACGACGAACGCTACGGCCGACGCGGTCGCGAGCGCCGGATCGGCCAAGAGGTAGGACAGAACGGTCCCCACCACGATGGCGCCTAGGACCGCTCTGCGACCAACGCTCTCACGTGCCAGGTCCCGCAGGACCAGGGCCAAGCCGGCGAAGTAGACGGCTGCTGGGGCGAGGAAACCGAACCCGACCGGGACAGCGCCGAAGTGGGTCACGACGAGGTTCGCCAAGGGGATGGTGGCGATGTATGCGACGAGCAGAATCACCCCGCCCGGAGTGATCTTCTTCACGGAATCCTTCTTTCGGAGCGGGCTGACCGGGCGGCTTCGGGACCGCTTTGCATTCGACCCAGCCATGCGTGGGCTTGAGGGTATGCCGTCACCCGGTGATCAGAGCCACCGCGTCGTGACTGTGGATGCTTTCGAGGTTGCGCACCCTCACCTCGTGGGCAAGCCCCCGGGCGCGGCACACGAGCGAGATGTCACGCGCCATGTCCTCGACGAAAACGGGGTGGTCGTAGGCCTGCATCGTGAGCGTGCGCTCATCGACGCGCTTGACCAGTGGCACCACCGGAGCCGACCCGCTGTCGCGGATGATCTCGACCGCGTCCAGCGCCGACAGGGGGTACAGGTGGTCCCCGCTTCCCGTGACCGACAGCGTGACCTTGCTGCGCTGGTTGTGCGCACCGTAGTCGGAGATGCTCTTCGAGCAGGGGCACAGACTCGTGACCTCGGACGTCACTGCCGTGGTCACGCGGCAGGTGCCGTCCTGCCAGGTGCCGGTCACCTCCACGTCGTGGACGGACACGGACTCCAACCCGCTCGTCGGCGCGGATGTCACTTCCGAGATCGGCATGCCGATGACCACCGAAATGCCCGGGGCGTCGAGTTCGGCCGCACCGCTTTTCAGCACCTGGGCCATGTCTCGGGGGTCGAACGCCTGCAAGCGTTCGTGGACGAGGGCGACCATCCGACTCATGTGAGTGCCGCGGCGGTCCGCCTGGAGTTGGACGGTGACCGAAACCTCGGCGATGCTCCGCTGGTTCGTGACGCCGTCGTCGAACACCACCGGATACCGCAATCCGGCGATGCCGACCTGGTCGACCTCGATGCCTCGAGAGTCCACTTCTGCCTGGATGTCGTGCACGTCACCGTCCTCGATAAGTGCACCCGGAAGTGCAGGTCTCCCGGACCGTCACAGCGGACACCTCGGGCAACCGCGGTACCAGGCGGTCCCAGATCCACACGGCCAGGTTTTCGCTCGTGGGGTTCTCCAGCCCTTCGACCTCGTTGAGGTAGTGGTGATCGAGTTGTTCCTCGAGGGGCTTGAACGCCGCTTTCAGGTCACCGAAGTCCATGATCCAACCGGCGCTCGGGTCGACGGGTCCCTCCACGTGCACCGTCACGCGGTAGGAGTGGCCGTGGAGGCGGGCGCACTTGTGCCCCTCCGGCACCTCGGGAAGCCGGTGAGCGGCCTCGAAGGTGAACTCTCGGAAGATCTCCATCAGCGGATTCCCAGGTACTTGTGCGTTTGCAGGGACAGCGACCAACGCGGGTTCTTCATGCAGTACTCCACCGCTGCCTCGGTGTGGCTCTCTCGGTCTTGGTCGTCGAGGGGTTGGAGCCGGAACGAGCGGAAGTCCAGGTGTTCGAACTGGGCAGGATCACCACCCGCCTGGGGGTAGACCAACTTCAACTCGTCACCCGATGTCACTACGAGGTCGGCCCCGATCTTCGGGCTGACGCAGAGCCAATCCACTCCTGCAGGGGGGACGCGGGTGCCGTTCGTCTCCACCGCGACCTCGAACCCTCGGTGGTGGAGGGCAGCGACAGCCGCCGCGTCCAACTGCAGCAGTGGTTCACCCCCTGTGCACACCACGAAGCGATTGTTCTTGGCCTCCGAAGGCCATGCCGCCTCGACCGCGTCAGCGAGCTCGTCCGGCGTGGCGAATCGCCCGCCCCCCGTGCCGTCGGTGCCGACGAAGTCCGTGTCGCAGAACTTGCAGATCGCCCGGTAGCGGTCTTTCTCGAGGCCGGTCCAGAGGTTGCACCGGGAGAAGCGGCAGAACACGGCCGGCCGACCGGCGTGGCTGCCCTCACCCTGAAGGGTGTAGAAGATTTCCTTGATCAGGTAGGTCATGCGTCCACGTTTCGGTACGTCACGGGATCGGTGACCCCTGCCTCGGAGAAGCCCTTGAGCCGCAGCAGACAGGTGTCACACCGACCACATGCCCGTGCCTGTTCGTCGGGGTCGTAACAGCTCGAGGTGATCGAGTAGTCGACTCCGAGGCGGAGGCCCTCGCGGATGATGTCGGCCTTGGACATCTCGATGAGCGGCGAGTGGAGGCGAAGCGGGGTTTCCCCTTCGACGCCGGCCCGGGTGGCGAGGTTGGCCATCGTCTCGTACGCCGCCATGTACTCCGGCCGGCAGTCCGGGTAACCGCTGTAGTCGACAGCGGTCACGCCGGTGAAGATGTCCGTGGCGCCGACCACCTCGGCGTAGGCGAGCGCGAAAGACAGGAAGATCGTGTTGCGCGCCGGCACGTAGGTCACCGGGATGCTGCTCGCGTCGACCTCGTCGAGGTTGTCGTGCTTGGGCACCGAGATGTCCGCCGTGAGCGCTGAGCCGCCGAAGGCTCGGAGGTCGATGTCGATGGTCTTGTGTCCGGCGGTCCCGAGCGCTTGTGCGACTCGTCGAGCCGCCTCCAACTCGACGACGTGGCGCTGCCCGTACCGGAAGCTGAGGGCGTACGGGATGAACCCCTGGTCCTTAGCTATGGCCAGTACCGTCGTCGAGTCGAGACCGCCGCTGAGCAGTACGATCGCCGGTCGTTCCATCGACGTCACCCTTCAATTGGTGGACAGCGGGTCAAGATCATATCTTGTTAACTAGGCTGTAGAGTAAACCGCATCGGAAGCGAGTTAGGGTCCAAGGGAGCCGGCGAGGCGTGAGAAAACTATCCGTGGTAGTGACCTGCACGGACCGTAAGATGCTCGTCCCGCCTCCGGCTCTTCGTGTGGGTTCCCTCCCTATGGGCACGGTGAGCAACCGACTCGCGACATGGACGGACCGGGTCCTCGCCGAGGGGCGCCGCACCCCTCTGAGCGGCCTGTACAAGGGTGAGCACTGGCTCCAGGCGCACGCCGTGGTCGGTGCGGCCGCCCAGGCGGGGTTCGAGGCGGAACTGTGGGTCGTGTCCGCAGGACTGGGCCTGCAACCCACCACCGCCTCGTTCCCGGCGTACGCCGCCACCTTCAGCGCCGGCCACGAAGACACCGTTGCGTCGACGGGCGTCGACCGCCGGTTGTGGTGGAAGGGTCTTCAGGAACGCATCGGCGCGTCGACCCTCGCCCATCTCGGCTCCCGCGGCTCCCTGCTCATGGTGCTGTCCGAGGTCTACGGGAGCGTACTGACGACCGAGTTGCGCGAGCTCGGTCAGTCGGGTGGTGACACGCTCCTCGTCGGCGGCAGCGAGGACATACCCGGTGTGCAGCGGGTACGAGCCAACGGATCGCTTCGCAAAGCGCTTGGCGGTACCCTCACCGGGCTGAACGCGCGGATGGCAGGTTCCTGGCTGGCCCACTGCGAGGACGGTGTGCTGACCTCACCCGCCACGACGGAGTCGTGGACCCGCTGGGTCGAGCGTTCGGCCCACCGCGAGACCTACAACCGCACGCCGATGACGGACGTGGAGGTCAAAGAGTTCATCCGGGCGTCGGCGGCCGAGCATCGTGGCATCTCACGAACCAGGTTGCACCGGTTGCTCAGGGAGAGCGGCAGGGCTTGTGAGCAGAAGAGGTTCGCCAACCTCTACTCGGAGACGATGGGAGAGCGGTGAACCTCAAACGCAGGGCGTTGAAGGTGCACCAGCACCCGACCATCCCCTTGTACATCTTCACCCTCGCTGCCGAGGAAGTCGCGTTGATCTCCGACGTGGCGCGGATCTCCCGGGACGACGCCGGTCGGCTCCTGGGTTATCAGCGCCCTGAGAAGAAGCAGCACGTCAACCAGATCCTCGAGTACCTCGACAGCGACGAGGTACTGTTCCCCAACGGTTTGATCATGGCTCTGCCCGACTCCGTTCGCTTTCGATCCAGTCCAGGACCGTCAGCCACCGACGGCCTGGCCACCAGTGGCACGCTCGAGATCCCGCTTCCCCAGACCGCGGACGAGCCCCGACCGGCGTGGATCGTGGACGGCCAGCAGCGGAGCCTGGCCCTCGCGCGGACCAAGCGGACCCGCCTGCCGGTGACGGTCGCCGGATTCGTCGCCGAGGACATCGCCACCCAACGCGACCAGTTCCTGAGGGTGAACACGGTGTCCCCGCTGCCCGCGAACCTCGTGTCGGAACTGCTGCCCGAGGTGGGCACGACCCTGCCCGCGAAGCTGTCCGCGCGCAAGCTGCCGTCCGCCCTGGTCACGATGCTCAACCAGGATTCCGACTCGCCCTTCCGAGGGCTGATCAAGCGGCCGTCGACCAGCCCGGAACAGCGCGGTACCGCCGTCGTGACTGACAACAGCCTCACCGCTGCGGTCGAGGAGTCCCTCAACTCGTCCGCAGGCATCTTGTTCCTCTACCGCAACCTGTCGAACAGCACGATCGACACGGGCGCGATCCGTAAGATCCTGGTCTCCTACTGGACCGCCGTGCGGCACACCTTCCCCGAAGCCTGGGGGCTGCCGCCGACCAAGAGCAGGCTGATGCACGGTGTCGGGATCAGAGCCATGGGGCGGCTCATGGACAAGATCGTCCCGAACGTGGACCTGGAAGCAGCGGATGTCGTCGAGCAGATGAAGAAGGAACTGACGTTGATCGCGGACCACTGTCACTGGACCAAGGGACGGTGGGGTGAGCTGAACATCGCCTGGAACGAACTCCAGAACACCCCTCGACACATCAGCGTCCTGTCCAACTTCATCATCCGCGTCTACGTGAAGTCGCGGGTGAACGCGTCGTGAAGTTCTACTTCCCGGACAGCCAGGACCTCGTCAGTCCGACGTACGACTTCATCAACGACGAGTACCTGCCCACCAGGGTCCGCCAGCGCGACGACGTGTACGCCCACGAAGTGGTCACACCGTCCCCCTATGACGGCATCCTCGTCAGCAAGGCGATCGTCGACGGCTCGATGAACGGGGCGGGCAAGTACGCCGCACCCCAGCGCGCGAGGCTCTACCGCCTTGGAGTGCGCAAGTTCTTCCGGCTGCCCTCTGACACCGCCAGCCTCGGCGACTGCGGCGCCTTCAACTACGCAGAGGAGGAGTACCCGCCCTACTCGGTCGAAGAGGTTCTCGACTTCTACGACGAATGCGGGTTCGACTCGGGCGTCAGCATCGACCACGTCATCTTCGGGTACGTCCCTGATGCGGGCGAGAACGACGTGGACCGCGCTTGGGCGAAGCGGCGGCACATCTCCCTGGACCTGGCCGAGAAATTCCTCGCCGCCGTGCAGGAACGGGACAGCTTGGTCGAGCCAGTGGGCGCCGCGCAGGGCTGGAGCCCGGCGAGTTATGCAGACAGTGTGGCCCGCCTGCAGGAGATGGGGTACGGCAGGATCGCGCTCGGTGGCATGGTGCCGTTAAAGACTCACGAGATCCTGGCGTGCCTGGAGGCCATCTCGACCATCCTGCGTCCGGACACGCAACTGCACCTGCTCGGTATCACTCGGGTGGAGAGCATGGAGCGCTTTGCCGAGCTCGGCGTCACCAGCTTCGACAGCACGTCGGCGTTCCGGCAGTCGTTCATGGACGACCGGAACAACTACCACACCGCAGACGGTGCTTACACGGCCGTGCGCGTCCCTCAGGTCGACGGCAACCCGGCCCTGAAGCGGGCCATCTTGTCGGGAGCGGTCTCGCAACGCGACGCCATCCTCTCCGAACGGGAGTGCCTGAGCGCTCTGCGGGGCTATGACCAGGGCGTCGTAGACCTTGAGGACGTCATGACGGCCCTGACCGCTTACGAAGCGCTCGTCCTGGGCGACAACCAGGCGAAGAAGAAGAGCTACCTGGTCCAGTACCGCAGGACGCTGGAGGCGCGCCCCTGGAAGTCCTGTCCCTGTGCGTTGTGCAGGGAGCACGGTATCGAGATAGCGATCTTCCGAGGTACGGAGCGGAACAAACGGCGTGGGTTCCACAACCTGGCCGTCCTGGAAGCCAAGATGCGCAAGGTCGCTCCGCGACCTGTTCGCGGCGAGATCGTCCCCTCAACTAGGAGAGAAAGTGGCTGACAGGTACACCCTGCGACTCCCGGCCCTCGAGGTCCGGCAGGGGCGTCGACGGATCTACTGCTTCGCCGTCGACGGCAAGAAGCTGCACAGCTTCGCAGCGGTGTCGCGCATCCGCCGTGACGATGACGAGCAGTTGCAGGGCTACCAGCGTCCGGAGGTGCTCAGCCACATCCGCGGTATCCGCAAGTACCTCGAGTCGGGCGGGGCGATGCTGCCCAACGCGATCGTCGTGGCATTCGACGAGCGCGTGCAGTTCACCCCCTCCTTGATGATCCCCTCGGACACGGTCGACTACTCGGTGCCGGGCGAGCTCGTCATCCCAGTGGACGAGAGCCTGTCCGAGGCCGAGAAACCCGCCTGGCTCGTCGACGGCCAGCAGCGCAGCGCCGCGATCCGCGACGCCGATGTCGCCGAGTTCCCTGTCGCGGTCGTCGGCTTCATCACCGACTCCGAAGCGGAACAGCGTTCGCAGTTCATCCTGGTCAACTCCACGAGGGCGTTGCCCAAGGGGTTGATCCACGAACTGCTGCCGGACACCACCGGCCACCTGCCGGACTCGTACGTGCGCCGACGCCTGCCGGCCCAACTGATGACGCGCTTGAACGGCAAGCGCGAGAGCCCCTTCTTCCGCATCATCGCGTCACCGACTGCTCCCGACGGATACATCAAGGACAACAGCGTCCTGAAGATGGTCGAGCACAGCCTCTTCGAGGGAGCGCTCTACCAGTACCGCAACCCCGTCGACGGCACGGGCGACGTGGATCGGATGCTCACCCACCTGATCGGCTTCTGGTCAGTGGTCCGCGAGGTGTTCCCCGAGGAGTGGAGCAAGCCTCCGCGCAGTTCACGCCTCACCCACGGCGTCGGCATCCAGGCGCTCGGCTTCGTCATGGACACTTTGACCGAAGATGTGCCAGCCGAGGGCGTGAAGACTGTAGAGCTCCGGGACACCCTGGAAAACCTGCGTCCCCACATGGCTTGGACGTCCGGCACTTGGAAATTCGCCGACGGTGAACGACGCTGGAACAACCTGCAGAACACCCCGAACGACGTCCGCCAGTTGACAACGCACCTGTTGAAGTTGCTGCGCAAGCGCACCCGTTGAAGAGGCGACGCTTGTACCACGGCCCGTGCTCCAGGCGTGGGTGGTGCCGACCCGATCGGGGCAACACCACCCACGACGGGTAGCGTCAAGCCGGGTTCACCGAGGCCAAACGTCGCTCCAGGGCCTGGAGGAATCCGGTGACACCACCACCTCGCGGAAGAATCTGATCATCCTTCGGTAGCAGCGCGTCGATCGCCCCCGTAGCCGCATGAGCAGCGTGCTTGGTGTCAACGATCATGTAGTCGGCCCGTTTGACCAACGTGCGCAATGCCTGGCTTGCGACCATGTCGCTGTTGCCCTCCACCGCATTCGGGGTGCACAGCAGTTCGAGCCTCTTGCGAAGCGACTCGGCCACGCGCGGCAGAAGGGAGTAGACGCCGATCACCTGGTTGTCGAGCCGACGCCACACGTCTTCCGCCTCGGCCTCTGCTTGACGAGCCGGTTCCGGTACCGAGAAGCCGACCTGCTCCGCAAGGATGCTCAAGTCGGCACGTTGTCGCCGGGACAGCCGCTGGTAGGACTCCAGCACCTTGCCCAACACCGCGGTGACAACCGCCGTGCGCTGCCCAGGAGCTGGTGAAGGTGCGTCGAGCAGGATGTCCACCAGGGCGAACCCCCAGTCGACGGCCTTCCGTGATGCGATGCGTTCCCAAACCAAACCCGCGTGCTTGAGCACGGCTTCGTAGCTTGACCGTGCGGGTCCTTCGTCCACGAGGCGCTCGAGCAAGGACAGGTAAGCGTTGCGCACCGGACCGCTGAGGTTCTGCTGTTCACTCAGGATCTGGAGCACCACCTCGCAGAACTCCGCGGAGTGCGGATCCCCCGCCGAATGTCCGGCGGTCTGGCACAGCAAGTCGAGCGATGCCCGCACCTGGATTTCGTTCACGCCGGACCACGCGGCGAGGAGCCCATGAGCGACCTGCTGCTTCACGCCAGGCGAGAGCTCGGTGAAGTCGGCCCACTGATCGCGCCGGTCGCGGAGGACGTCCGTACCCGCTGTCCACGGTTCGGAGCCGGCGAGCCTCGTCGTCCACTCGAGCCATCCGCCACACGAAGCGTCTGCCAGGAGTTCGAGTTCGTCCAGGTCTCGAAGCAACCGCCTCCCCGGCAGCAGCAGTCCTTGCGAGACGAACGACCGGACGACCGCGAGCACCTCTCCGGCACGAGAGACGTCGTGACCGTCCAACGTGGCCTGCGCGGCGACATCCGCAGCTCCAGGCTCGGGAGCGTCGAGGAAAAGGGTGACCGCCTTGGAGTACTGCCCCTCGTGGAGCAACGTCGCCAAGTCTCGCAGAGGCGTCGGGGTGGACTGCGGAGCACGGTGGCTCAGGGCGGTCAGGCGGTCGCGCTCGCGCTCGTCGGTGGCCGCGAGGAGGAGTTCGTCCACCCTCTCCACGTCGTTCGTCGCGGTAGCGGCGATGATCGCCACCGCCCGACCTTCTTCGCTTCCAGGCACGCCGACGGAGTTGACGAGCGAACCGAATCGCGCCCCGAGATCGGTTTGCCGGTACACCTGGGCCGCCGTCGATCCATCCGCGCACAACGGGGCCACATCAGTGACCCACAGCATCCGCAGCAGGATTTCGTCGATCGCACGCGGACGCCGGGTTCGGAGCAGTTCGCTCAGGAACGGGAGGCGCCGGAGTTCCACCCAGCGCTCCAACCTGCCGAGCACCTCGATGGTGAGGAACCGGTCGTTCTCGGCGCTCAACCGGCCGGTGAACCTCAGCAACTCCAGACAGCGCTCCGCTTGCCGCGCATCGCGGTTCAGGAGCGCGAGCCTTAAGTCACGGATGAGGTCGACGTGACGTGGCGGAACCGGGCGGTCCTGCACCTCCTTGCCCCTGACCGTGGCTACCGCATCTTCGATCCGGTCGAGCAGCACCTCGGGTGACACCTGCAGTCGTCGAACGTACGACGCCTGGAGCAGTTCCACCTCGCGCAACAAGGCGTCCGCGTGTTCACCCCCGGCCTCCAAACGCATCGGGTCGATCGAAGCAGCCGCCGGCCCCAAGAAAGCCCGGAGCACCTCCGCACCGCGACGCTGTCCTTCGCGATCCTCCGACAGCAGGTAGAAGCCCTGCACCTGGCGCTGCAGCGGCACGACGAGCCATCCGCTGCGCCCCGACCTCCACGTTCGCAACTGGCCATCGACCAGGGTGGCGATACGGGTTCTCAGATGTCGGAACCGCTTCATGTCGCCAACAGCGTCCCTCACGGCATCAGCGACGTTCACAGCACTCCACCGAAACGGCCGTGCGCGTCCATGCGCGCTTGTGCGACGTAATCCGGTTCGGTTCTGAGTTCCACCTGCTCCTCACGGAGGTGGATACCGTTGTAGGTGATGTTCATGCTACCCGCCAAGGCGTAGTCGTCGCTTGTCAGCGCTTTGGTGTGCAACTGATCAGTGGAGTCGACGACCACCTTGAGCCTGCTCTCGACGTGCAGGTCGCCCGAGAGGACTTCGAGCCGATCTCGCAGCGTGCGGTTGTGGTTGTCGGAGGTAGTCGCGACGACCACCTCCGTTCCGGACGTGGCCAGCGTCACCAATACCTCGGCCAAGCGCACACGCCGCCGGCCGAATCGCATGAGTGACGAGTACGCCCCCGTCGTGTTGTCCAACAATTCCACATCGGAGATCCACGGCGATACCAACCAAAGACACTTGGCGGGCGAGGCGAGTTCGGCCGAGAACAACGCGGCCAGGAGATCCAGTGCTTCGCCTGCGCTTTGCGCCTTGGACTTCCGTATGACGCGGTTCACAAAGCCTCCCGAAGCAGCATTCGCACCTCCGCCGTACGCATGGTGGTGCGGCTCCCCACGACAACCGCATAACACAGTAGGGTATCCACCTCGACCGGCACGGTCTGCATTTCGAGGACGACGGAACGCAGGATGGCACGGTCGGACAGACGCGCGCTCAGCACCACCTCGGCCCGGGTGAGCAGCGCACGGTGAACGGCCTCCCGACACGCCTCGTCCCAGTGCGTGACGTCGATGACTGTCGGTGTAAGAGAGACGTGCGCGCGGACGTCAGCCAGCGATACGGCATACCGAGGGCTGAACGGGTTGTACGACAGCGCGGTGTGCGCGTCTTCTCCCCACGGCCAAAGCACATTCGACACCGCACGCGCACGACGCTGGACGCTCACGGAGTCGCCCAAACGCAACACCTCGTCGAGTTCGCCTTCTTCGGCGAGCATTGCGCCCAGCGTTCTAGCGCTCACCTGGACGCCCGACAACCGGGTGGTCTGGTCTCGAAGTTCGAGCCAGGACACGACGTGATCCAGCAGGTCGGCATGCGCGCCGGGACCCACCAGCCGGGTGCTCAACGCCGATCGGGAGGCCGTCCCGAGCACGATGTCATCCGCATGGGCGGCGGCCTCCAAATCCTCGGCAGCCGCCTCGACCGCTCGGTGACCATCCTGCCAAGCCGTGCGGAAGGACTCCAACGACGCGCGGACCGCCTCTGATTCGGAGCGGAGCAGAAGGCTCAACTCCTGGTCCATCGTTTCGGCAGCGGACGGGTTGAGCGCGTCCTCCAATGCACGACCGACGTCCTCAGGCTGCTGCACCAGCGCACGAACGAAGGTCTCCACCTGTCCCGTGCCCCCCGGCGAAGGCTCGGAAATCCAGAAGGTGTCCTCTCGCCCGGGGACGAGGTCGATCATGAGCTGGTCAGGGTCGACGCCAGGGCACTGAGCAGCCAGCGCGGAGAGGAGCAGGTTCGCGGCCGAGAGGGAGTAACGGCGTTGCCACCAACTCCGCCACGCCGGCGAACGCTCACCGGCGCTGATCTCTCGAACGGCGCCGCGCACCGCCGTGATCACGGCCGGATGCGCGAACCAGTCCGGCCACACGGTGTCGGCCACGGCACCCGCGTGGTCCCGATCGTCACCCAGCAGTCCGAGCACACCAGCCGCTTCGGTCAGGTTGTGGCCGATGTCGGGCCCATCGAAGGGAGCGGTGTCCCCGAACCGGCACCCGGCGAGCACCAGCAGCACCACCTCCACGAGCGACGTCCGCTGGAAGTCGCTCATGTCATCGGGCAGAGCGGCTTCCGCCTCCACTATGTGCCGCAGTCGGTGAGCACGCTCCTGAGGAGTGGGCTCGGCAGTGGTCTCGGGCAAGTTCACGACGCCTTCTAGCGCATCGCACTGCACTTCCACCCCGAGGGCCGCGTCCACACTGGAACCGGTTCCGTCGACGAATCGGATCCTCACCCGTCGGGTTCGGGGGTCCTTCATGACACCGCGCGCAGTCCTGGCGTAACGCAGCACGCGGGCACCGCCACCGTGAATGTGCAGGTGGGCGGTCAGCCCGCGCAGCACTTCCCGTGCGCCTCGCCCGAGCTCCACCGGGCTGCCGGCTCCGATGGACGCCACGTGGAACTCCCACTCCGGCCTGACCGACGACGCATCGCGCACGTCCGGATCGACCGATTCGAGCGTCACGGACCTCGGCGAGAAAAGCCTGATCACGCCGTTCTCACCATTGATGATGTCGATCGGTTCGGCCCGGTACACCGCTTCGACGTCCACCCGCATTTCGTCCGAACCTGGTGTGGGCGGAGGCAACGGCACCCAGTGCCGCTTGTTCGCCGCCCAGATCCCGAAGTGTCGGGAGACATTGCCCGGGCTGAACTCCTGCATGGTCTGCAGAGCAGGGAGGTTGTTCACCTCGCGCTGCCCGTTCCTGGTCGGGACCAGCAGTTCGACGTCGGGCACCAGCAGGTCGTCGAAGAGGTTCCCCGGAACGAATTCCCGCAACGGGGTCCGCGTGCGGAGACTCGTCGCGCCGTCGGGCGGCACCTCCCCGTGCCACTGGTCCACCAGTCGGCGGCGCATGGTCGCCACAACCGCGGGCAAGAGGGGACGAGGCGGTTCCCACAGGATTGTGTCGACGATCGACGCGGCGAAATCCCCATCGCCCAGGCCCAACGCCGCCATGAGGTAGTCGCGCAGGCGATCCCTTTCCGGTCCCGGCCGCAGCAATTTGGTCAGGAGCACCGCCATCCGGTCCTGGCGGTCACGCATCTCCTGCTGCCGGGCCGCATTGAGCGGATACAAGGATGCGGCAGGACCCGAGAGGTCCTCCCAGGTAGAACCGCTGGCGGCGTAGGGGAGTTCGCCGGCGAGCCAGTCGAGAAGCGCGTACACGGCCTGTATGCGCAATACGTAGAGATTCTCGACCGGCACGTTCCTCGCCGGCAGCACGGGGTCGAAGAGGGCGTCGTAAGCGTCCCATGCCTGACGATCCCTGCCCCAGTCGCTGAGCACCACGACCGTCCACGGACGGGTGATCTGTTTGCGCCCGGCACGTCCCTTGCGCTGAAGGAACTGCGCCGCATCGTGCGGCGCTTTGTGCTGGAGCACCGCTCCGACCCGGTCGTCGTCGAAGCCGACCTCCAAGGTCGCGGTCGCGACGACCACTTGGGCCTCCGACGACACGCCCCGGTCCTGAGAGCTGGTCCGTCCCAAGCGGAGCTGTCGATCGGCTCCGATTCCGTGTCCCAGCAGTTCGGGCAACCACCACCACTGACCGTCGAAATCGCGGTCGTGCGCGTCTTGCCGCCGGTCGGCCGCTACCCGTACCTGATTCTGTGATCGCAAGTGGGCAAGCGTCAGAGGGCGGTGGCGGTTCTCACGCTGGTTCGGCCACCGCCACCCCTCCGCGTCCAACAGGTCCCAGTAGAGCCTGTTGGTGCTGTCCAGTCGATCCGTGAAGGCGAAGAGCCGCTTGCCGAACACGCCTTCCGAATCCGGTGGTGGTTCGACCGGGTCGCCAGACATCGGGTCCAGGCTACGGGCCAGGACCATCGCCGCCTGGATGCTCGCCGACATCGTGCCCGTCTCGGAGTGCGGGTTGTGGTGCAGCGCCACCAGGTACTCCGCCCCCGTTCCGTCGAGTTCACGGGCATCTGGTCGGACGACTGTCACCGAGGTGGGAGGCAGGTCCACCAACTGGGCGAAGAACTGACCGGCCGAGCGCAGCGTCGCCGACAGTCCGACCCATACGACAGAACGGCGAAGTACGTGCTTGAGCCTCCTGAGGAGGATGGCGGAATGCGCACCTGCGGTGCCCTCGTAGGTGTGCACCTCGTCAAGCAGCACGGCGTCCAGGGTCGCCGGGCGAATGCCGAACGCTTTCAGCTTCGACGGGGCGGCGAGCTGGCGGTTGAGCGATTCCGTCGTCGTGAGCATGAGGTCGGCCGGATTGGTACGGGCCTTACGACGGGTCAATCGGAGAACGCTGCCCTCGACGCGCCAGTCACACGAACGGGAACCGCAGACCAGTACCTCGTGGTCGTCCTCAAGATCCGTCCCGCGCCACAGCAGGTCTGAGCCGCACGACAAGCACACCAGGTATGGGCAGACGAAGTCGTCGCCCTGCTGCCGCCACCCATCGGCCCACCCTTTTCGCACCGTCCAGGCCGATTCGGGGGTGGAGCCGAACCAGGTCGCGAGGCTCAGCGCGGGACCACCTGAGCCGTTCAGCTTCAACACGTACTCCAGCAACGCACGCAACTGGTCCTTCAAGAGTTCGTTGCGCGGGTACAGCGCAAGAGCCCGCGTCCCGAACGATCCGCTTCGCCTGCTGCCGACCAACCACGTGAGCACCGGTAGGTAGAAGGCGAGGGTCTTCCCACTACCCGTACCGGCCGTGACCATCACGCCCGAGGACCGCCGCCTCGTCGCGAGGGCGGAGAGCACGGCCTTCGTCGTTCGCCGCTGGAAACCCGAGACGGTCGGCGGGATGATCCGTTGTGCGGCGAGGATTCCTGTGTCGCCGACGAAGTTCTTGATGTCGTCGAGCACGGCCTGCGACCGGACGTCGCGTCGGGGGTGTTTGCGCGGCCGGTGCAGGAACCGGTAGTCGAGCACCAGAGGGCGCCCCTCGGTGACCGATTGGTACCGGAACGACTGGCGGAGGGTGGCGAGGAGCCGGATCGTCTCCGCGCTGCGAGAGCGGTAGCCCTCCGTGGGCGTTTGCACGACCAGCGCCCGGTCGAGCAACTGCGAAAGCAAGAGTAGGGGATCGCCGTGCTCTGCCAGGAGCGACAGGATCTCCGCTTCGGTCCACTCGGCTCCGACCGCTCCCCAGGAGAGGAGCTCGGCTTCTTTCAACTCGATCGTGGTGAGGGCCTCAAGAAGCTTGTCATCCACGACGTGCTCCCATCGGAGCGCCCGCGACGATCTTGAAGCTGTGTGTCGCCTGATTCTGGACGAGCCAGGCCAAGACCTCCGTCGTCAGCATGTCGAGTGACGCCCCACCTCGGGCAGCGGCAGAGATGAAGTCCTTGACAGCATCAGGCCACAGTCGGTCCACCTCCTCCAGGAGGCGCTCGAGTTCTCGCCGGGCAGCTACCGCCGCAGCGTCCGGCAGGTCTTTCTGAGATCGCGTGAGCCTCCCTAGGGCGTTGTCCATCTGGGCGGCGAGTTCAGCGAGCTCCGGTGACCCGGGGAACGCCGTCATAAGGTTGCGGACGTCCACCGCGCGGTCCGCCAAGAGCCTGGTGTGGTCGCGCCAAGCCTCTCGGATCGCATTGCGCCCCTTGGTCCGGAAGGCTCCCAGAGTACGGACCACCGCAGCGAGCCGCCTGCGGCTCGGTCCCTCCTGCGCAGCCCGAAGCTCCTCCCACAAGACGGCCGGGACGTCGAACCCTGTCAACCACTCGCCGAGGCCCAGTTCAGCAGCCTCTCGGATCCGGGCGAGGTCACGGACCGCTGCATCGACCTCTTCGCCCATCTCGACCAGGCCGTCGTACTCGGTCCGCGTCCTGATCACATCGCTCGCCTTGTCGACCGCTTGCCGGGCATCGGCGATCCAGACAGTCGTCCGGTCAACCACGTGCAGCCCCCGATGAGCCAAACGCCCGGAGGTGGCGATCCACCTGTTCCAACTTGGCACGCACCTCTGACCTCAGTTGTTCCAACTCAGCGGCTCCTGATCCGTTCTCGAGCGCGTTCGCCTTCGTCTCGACCAGGCTTCGCTTGAGCACGTCGATCGCTTCGGCGCCGGCGACGACCGCAGCGGCCCACGGTTGCACCCTCAGCGCTTCATCAGCGTCGGACCGCCCGGCATCGCGCTCCCACTCCGACGGCAAGTCCGCAGGGAGTCCTTCGAGAACGCGCAACGCCCGCTCGAAGGCCGTCCAGCCGTCCTTGGGTCTGAACAAGGAATTCGCGACCGCCCGACGCCCGGTCTCCTCCGCGGCACGGGCCACGGCAGCCGGTCCGTTCCCTTCGAGGCCTGCGGTCAGTCTCCGAACCGCTTCCTCTACCTGGTCCAGGAGTTCGGGAGCGGCTTTCTCGATCTCCCGGAGCAGGTCATGCGCTGATGCGGCCAACCCAGGCATGACATCCCGCAACTCCTCGGCCACTCGCCCCAGGAACGCCGAGGGCGACTCGAGGGCATCGTGCAGTGCAGTCGTCAAGTCGACCGCGTCGATCAGTTGCGGTTTGCCCTTGACCCCCTGCCACACCGCTGCGAATTCGCCGACCAGTTCACCTGTGCGGATGTCGAGCAGTGCATTCTTCGCCGCTGCGCTCGCCGAGGTCCAGGTCGACGCGGCCGCGTTCATAGCAGTTGAAGCTCGTTCCAAAACGACTTCCAGCGTGCGGAACGATACGGGCGGCCCACCGGCGGCCGACTGGGCGATAGCCGTGATACCCACCGCCGCGCGTGCGATGCCCCGACCGCGCACGCGGGACCAGAACGCCGCGCGGACCTCTGCAGCCCACGCCTCGATCCGATGTTCGAAGTACAGCATCAGGTCCGCCGGGTCGTAGCCGCTCGGCCACTGCCATCTTCCCTCTTCGGGCACCCAGTGGCCGTGCTCCGCGAACCAACGCGCGGCGACCATGACGCGCACGTCGTCGTCGTTGCGCTCGAGGTCGAAGCGGATCTTCGACTCGGCAGCCGTGCGCCCGTGGCCGGCCAGGTTGAAGGACATGGGCTTGAACAGGTCGTTCAAGATACGTCGACCTTCACCACCGGCCACGTGGAAGAGGTTCATCTCGAGAGCGAGGCGCGAGGACACCAAGCGGTGCAGGATATTTCGGTACTCGGTCGACTCCGCGTCCGGCAAGTCGCCGTTATTCCGCCACTGGAAGAGTTCGGCAAACGGGTGAGGAAGTTTTTGGCCCACTTGCCCGTGAACGACCTGACTCTGCACCACAGGAACCGCCAACGGCTCCACTTCGACACCTACGACAGGCTTCCGCGCCGATGAACTGTTCAGCGAGAAGGCTTCCGTCACCGTGTCAACCAACGGAGCCTCGTCACCCCAGATGACCAGCGCCCGATACAGGCGATCCGCTTCGGCGCCGGTCTTCTGACCGATCACCGCCTCACGTCCGTGCGAGACCTTGAAGTCGAACTGCTGCTCGGTGTGCGAATGAGGGAAGGTGCCCTGCGCGATGTTCCCATCCGCCTCGATAAGTGTGTTTTCGACAGTTATCTTGATGATCTCCCGAGGAGTCGGATCAGTGCCGCGATTCTTGAGTGACCGCGCCAGCGCGGACTTGTTGAAGGGGTACAGGCCAACCTCGCCCAACCCCTCTACCGCAACACTACCGAATGCTTTGTGACATTCCTCTCGGAATTGACACGGCAATCCGTTGTTACGAGTGTTGCACGCGTTCGGCAACCAACCGTCACGCTCGGCGCCCGCGTCGCGCCATGCGAACTCCACTTCGGCTCGTCCCAGCCGTGCCATGTTCAAGTAGCGGGCCACGAACACTTCGTAATCGCCGACGGCCGAGGATTTGACGGAGAACCGATGCGTAATTCGCGTCTGCACAGTATCCGGCAACTTGCCGTACGGGTCGTTTGTCACAGCGAACACGACTCGCAGCGGAGCCATACCCAGCGCGGGCTGGGTCGCGAACTGGTCGTACAGTTCCCCGTCCACCAGACCGAATTGAGCGAGGTCCTCGAACAGCAGCACCAATTCCTTGTCGTTCGCGTGGAGCATTTGCCTCGAGTTCCGAAACAGGGAATCGAGGGTCTCACCGTTCTGGCTACGCAAACCCAGCGTCTTGGGCAGTGCGTGCCGGAGGGCTTCGTCCAGCACGGACAACGCCATCGTGGGTTCGTGCCGGACGTCGATCCACAACTCCCGCAGCGCCGTGTTATTGGCAAGGGCTCGAGACATGCCCGGTTCCTGCAACGGCAGGTCAGACTCGGCGAACCGGTCTTCTTCATCGCGACGGGAAGTGCTCTGGTAGATCGAACGGGCCACGCGGTCGATCAGTCCGTCGGCACGCAGCAGAGTGCGATTGACCTGAGGTAGGGCCAACAGGTCCGCCAAACCGCCACGGCGCTTGCCCTGACCGTCGTCCTCACCCAGGAGACTGTTCCGGTCCTCCCGAGCGGCCTGGTCCGCCAGTGTCTCGCCCGGTCGAGCGGGCCGCGGTTCGAGCGACCAAGTCAACGCGAAGCGGATCTCCTCGAGCAGTCGGTCCTTGAACTGCACTTCCGAAGTGCTGGCAATCGCGGCATCGATGCGGGCCTCCAACTCCGCGCCGCCCTCGCCAGGCAAACCGGCGACGATGCTCCTGAGCAGCTGGCGAATGGTTTGGACAGCCCTGGGCACGTACAAGACGTGGTAGCGGTCGTCGTCGGGGTCGAGGTGTGCGTTGACCCACCGGACGACGTGGCTCTTGCCCGCTCCCGATTCACCGGTCACGGCGATGAGGCTGTTTCGGTGCGGGTCGCCTACACCCGATAGCAGGGCATCGAGTACTTGACGCTCACCGCTACCGCCACCCAGGATCTCCTCCCCCACGGAGTGCTCCAACCGCATCGGGTTGTGGGCGGCGAGGAACAAGGCGTCCGCGTCGCCCGGCAACGACCCGACGTCCCAGTAGACGGTCTCCCTGACCTTGGACGTGGACCAGCAGCGGAACTTCTTCATCGAGTCGGTCACCCCGTTACCTCCAGGACACGGATGTGGCCGACCCTCTTCTCCTTACCCAAACGGAAGAAGGCCGCTCCCATCGCGTCTGCCGACGACACGAGCTCGACCCGTTTCTCCAGTTCCAGCTTGCGGAGCGCGAGCGCCACCGCGCCCGGGACACCGGACGTCGACTTGCTTCCCTCCGGCAGATCCTCCACCAACCGGTGGTCCCCAAGAACCGGGATCTGCGCGTATAGCTGCCGCAGCCACTCATCCGCCGGGAGGAGAACGGGCATCGTGGCCAGCACATCCCTGATAGCCCTGGACGGGTCGATCATCACCACACCCTTGCTGCGTCCTGCCCCAGTCGCGGTCTGGTTCCCCAGACCCAGGGCTGAGACCCAGCGCACCACTGCTGCCCACTGCTCCTTCGTGTCCACGGCCGATTTCATCCCGCCCTCCGTGAAGCGCTTTTCCGTGCCTTCACCCCAAGCGGTGGACCAGCCTCGCAGAGGATCGCGTTGGAGGAGCCAGGTCAGCGCCCGCGCAAGATCGGAAGGCTGCTCACGAGCCTCGACGGCACTCCTGGCACGCTCTCCGAGCAGTCGGAGCACCAACGCGTAGAACCGCCGGGTTCCGAACTCGCCATCGGCTTGCTCGACAACGCCTCGAACCGAGTCGTGCAGTGACCAACTCCGCCGCCGGCCCCCATCGACGCGCACCTCGAAGAGGCCGAGGTGCTCGCCTACCGGCAAAGCCGCCTTGAGCGCGGCTCCCGCGTCCTCTTTCTCCGTTATCGCGAAGGGAGCCAAGACGCTTCCGAGAGCCTGTTCAGTCACCGCTTCCGAACACGTGGCAAGGTATTTCGCGACGACGAGCAGTCCGGGCGCGCTCGCGCTGACAAAATGCTTCAGGTAGTTCATGGCCTGCTCCCGAGGACTTGCAGAGCGATGTGCGCGTCAAGCGCCCGTAGATCTTGTTCTACCCGATCGCCACCCAACGTCGCATCGCGAGGGGTGAGCAGCACGTCGAAGGCAGAGGGGGCGTGCTGTCGATGGGCAGCCCGCTTCCGGGGATTTCGCCACGTTTGCGGCACGTGCACACCTCGCGGGTAGACGACGAACGACGAATGAGGAGTCAACTCCGTCGGCACGATCGGCGAGTCGTCCCGAAAGTACCAGTCGCCGTACCGCGGCGTCCGAGCCAGCGGTCCTGCGACGTGGCGAACTCCTCGCCGGAGCAGTTCCTCGGCGAGGAGGGGTGCGACTTCGTCGATGTCGTCGCTCACCAGCAGGATCAAGCCGTCGCGAGTTCCCACGACAGCGGCCAGATCATCCAGGCGGGCACCTTCCGAGCCAGGCACGGGCCACACCTGTCGCGGCCAAGGAGGCGGATCGTCGGGAGGCGTCACGCCGTCGCGCCTGCAGGTCGGGCAACGGCCGCAGGGTGTCAACGGTCGCACGTATTCCGCCGCGGGCCCGAACAGTTCATAGACCACTCCGTCGGGAGCGTACGCGTCGGCAATAGTTTCACACACGTCGACAGAGCAGTTCGACAGTGACAGGATGACTTCGAACGCCCGGTCGGAGCGCTTCCCTTCCGCCTTCTGCCACGGCAGCCACTTTTCTTCCCAGAAATCATCGGACTCAAGGTCGACCGCCTGCGGCAACACAGGGATCCATTCCTGCCGGTTCCCCACCTCCTTGTCGAACACTTCGATCAGATCTTCGAAGTCGAACTGATCACGCTTCAAGGCGCCCAGTTCTACGAGCCCTTGGACGAGTTGGGCATGCCAGCGCCGGTTGTATGTCCCGACCTTACTCGCCCCTGAACTCCCTTCCAGATCGACGAAGTACTTGCTATTGGATTCCTTATGATGCCCCCACAGATCCTTCCACCTCGATTTGGCGGTCGTCGGCCTGAGCACTTTTGTGCGCAGCGACGCTGCTTCATCCCGGTCCTCAGGAGCGGTCAGCAGAAACGCGCCCGAGACATCACCGTCGCGACCACCTCGTCCCACCTCCTGATACCAGCGATCCGTGGTTTCGGGCAGGCAGGCGTGGATGACAGTACGTACGTGCGCGTAGTCGATCCCCAACCCGAACGCCGAAGTCGCGACGACCAGGTCGAGGGCCGGTGGATCGTCCCCGGCATTCCGGAGTCGGGTTAGCACCCGAGAACGCTCCTCCACGGTCGTGCGACTTGTCACCACGGCGAGCCTGCGGTACCCGACCGAGGTCAGGGTGTCGGCCCACTTCTCGGCCGTGTCGGGTGAGGTGACGTAGAGAATCGCGGGACGCGGCAGGTGCGCGAGCGCATCGAGTACCCGTTGCCGGCGTTGCACTCCGTCGGGTGCTTCCGAGATCCACAATTCGGGCTCGGCTCGCAGGGCGTTGGCGGCAACGAGGGTGCACGGTCCCGGAGCGCCGAACAGGTCGTGCAGGTCCTTCAACTCGTGAGCTCCCAAAGTCGCGCTGAGGAGCAGGGTGGTTGGCACAGGATCACCACTGCTCTCCGCGTGTTCGATGAGGACTCGCCGCAGATCGACCAGACTCCTGAACTCCGGTCGGAAGTCGCGCCCCCACTGGGTGACGAGGTGGGCTTCGTCGATGACAAGTCCCCCCAGGAGTCCCGACTTGGCGCAGTCCTCCAGCAGCGCCCGCAAACTACGCGTCATCGACTCAGGCGAGGTGACGAGAATCCGCTGCGTACCGTCCTCCACCTGGGTGCGGATCCGCTGCCGCAGTTCCTCGTCGGTCTCGCTGGTCCAGGCGAATCTCAACCCCGCCTTGTCCACGCGACGGTTGCCGCGCGAGAAGTGTTCCTGGAAGCGGCGCTCGAAGTCATAAGCCAAGGCGGTGGTCGGCACGATGATCAACGTGACCCCCGGCCGATGGCGGTCGGCCAGGCACAACGCGATCTCTGTCTTGCCGGACCCTGTCGGGAGCATGGCGATGACGGTGCTTCCCTGCGGAACCGAAACGACTGCCCGGCAAGCAGCACGCTGCCCGGGAGTCCGGTAGTGGGCGTGACCGGTGAGTCGGTGGAAGAAGGGGTCGGCAGTTAAGGCGTCCTCGCGGAACCTGCGCCCCACCGAGGTACCCGCGGCAGCGGCGCCGTCAGGCAGCCCAACCTCCTCCAGCCAACCGGGCTGCCACGCGGCGGCAGACCACACGTTGACCGAGGGTTCGCGGAGATGAACCCTGGCCGCCACGCGGCGGAGCCGAACCGACAGGTGCGGTGCTGTCACGACTCTTGCGCTGCCACCCATCTCGATGCTCCGGCGCCGCACCAACTGCCTGAACAGGACGGCGGCTTCCAGATCACTCGCCCCAGCGTCGAGACAAGTCGAAGCGAGACGTGCGTGGAGGTCGTCCTCGAAACGGGTCGCTTCCGGTTCTTCCACCGAGAGGAAGCGCGTCATGCGTGCGTCCTCGTCAATCGGCATCGCGGTGGTGCTCACGACTGCGGCCACAGCACGATTGCCCCACAAGCGATCATGGCCACAGCGGGCGACCGAACGCCCCGCACCAGCGCCTCGCCCAACGCGGCTTCCCGGTCGTAGTCTGCCTGCGCACCGGCACGCTCTTCTTCCGACTGCAGTCTCAACGCCCTGGCACGGAGCACGGAGAGCCGGCGGGCGACCTCCTCTTCGACCCGGACTGCCGCATCAGCCGGGACAGCGGTCATCTCAGGAAGGGCGCGGACCGCGGACCACGCCGCTTCACCGCTGAGGCGGCAGAGTTCCTCCCAGTCGGGAAAGGCTTCGTGGACGTTGTTCCACTCACGTCCACGAAGCACCCGGTCAACCTTGTCGTCGAACGGGCGCTCCAGCACCTCCGCCATCTCCGGGTTGGTGGAACCGTTCGGATCGCTCCACGTGCGCACCAGGGTCGGCGGCAGGGCAGCATCACCCTGTCTACGCAAGCGATCAGAGGCAGGCCCGTCTAAACCGCTCAGGTGGATGTCGTCGTACTCGACGAGGAAGTCGCACGCCAACCACAACGACGGCACCTTCACCCCCAGGTGCGGGCGCACCACGGCTCGCACCCGGCCACGTTCGTCCGAGCGGAGATGGTGCCCGATCCAATCCACCAACCGGTCCCCGAGCCTGAGCAGGGCGACGCCCTGTCGAGCGGTTGCCACCCGACGAGAGTAGGTCCTCGGAACGCTCAGGAGCGGGGTCACCTCCTGCGCCAGCGGGGCAGGGAGACCCACCACCCTCTCACCAGAGGGCTTGGCGAAGCGAACCACCCCCGTGTTCGGGTCCTCCTCAGGCATCAAGCCGATCCCACCTCGCAGCGAGGTGAGCTTCCGGAAAGCGTCCCGCAGCGGCTCGGGGTCGTCCTCGGCTGCCCTCAGAGCGGCCATGCTCGCGTCATCGAAGTGAGGGGCGCCCGCCACGGACTCGAGTTCCTCAAGGAGGTCGACCTCGACACGCTCGTAGTCGAGTTCCGCCCTGAGAGTGGGCAGGTCCAGTTCGAAAGCGGCCGAACCCCGTGACTGCAGTTCCCCGATCAAGTGCCGCTGAACTTCGTCCAACTTGCGCTGCAGCGTCGCCACCGAGGTTTCGAAGATTCCGACCCCCACGTCGAGCAGTCGGACGTACGCCGAGACCCACGGGCTCGAAGGCTCTGTGATGACGACGATCTCGCGGGGTTCGGTGTGGCGGCGGGCGAACCGGTCCACCCGGCCGATCCGCTGTTCCAGACGGTTCATGTCCAACGGAAGGTCGAGGTTCACGAGCACGTCGGCGTCCTGCAGGTTGCGACCTTCCTCAAGAGAGTGGTCACCCACGAGGACGCGTCCATCGACTTTCTGCAGGAACCTCGACACGTCGTCTTCCAGCCCCGGGTCGTCCGCCGTGCTCACCAGGTGCCCCGTCACCCGACCCGGCCACCGCTCCGCAGCCGCTTCGAAGAACTCCTGCGCATCCTTCGACGACGTCCCGATCACGACCACCCTGAGGTCGCGCGCGAGGCGCTCCTCGACGATTTCAAGCATGGCGTCGAGCCGGACGCCGGTGTTCACCCAGCCGAGCCGGGCGATCACGTCTTCGATCAGTGCCCGGTCGTCCGGCGGCACGGCCAGTCGGTGACCGGCATCCAAGCCGAGTCGTTCCTTCAAGTGCCGAACCAGTCCCCGCGGACCGCTCATGACGTGGAACACAGTCTGAGCGAAGACGGTGGCCTCCTGCCCCCGCTCCACGAGCTGCTCGCGATAGCGCTCGAGGAACTCGTCGATGAACGGCCGTGCCGGATCTTCAACCGGTACGAACACAGGGGCTCGACCAGCGACCGGGTACTCCCCGGTCAGCGCGCTGTTCCTCCGGTGGCGAATCATCCTCCGACTGATCCGGTACGTCTCCTGGACGTACTCGGTCAGCACCTTCCAACACTGGTCGGTGAAATTGTGCGACCTTTTGCAGAGCCCTACGAGCTCAATGATCATGGGGTCATCGCCATGCGAACTCAGAAGTTCATCCAGCACGCTCTCGCGACGTCGCATGCTTGCCCGACTGGAGGTAAGCACCTGCAGGTTCGATGCTTCACGCTCGCGCTGGCGCATCCGGTGCTCGAAGGATTCAATCGACCCGATCGGGAAGGCCGCCGGATCCACCACGTGCAGCAACTTCAGCAACGTGTTCGTTTCGCCGCGCATGGGTGTGGCGGACAACAGCAGAAGTCCCTTCGCGCGGATCAGTTCCCGCTGCAGGGGGCTACCTTCGTGGATGTGCCTCATCAGGCGGTGGGCTTCGTCGACCACGACGACGCCGTACCGCTGGAGACCATCGGTCCGCACCAGTTCCTCGTGGCTGATGAGCGTCACGCGTCCCTGTTCGATCTCCTCGCCGAGCATCAATCGATCGGTGAGTTCTTCCTCCCACTGCCGGAGCAGCCACGAGGGCACCGCTACGAGTGCGCTGGCCCTGCCGTCATCGAGGAGCAACTGGCGAAGCACGAGTCCCGCCTCGATGGTTTTGCCGAGCCCGACCTCGTCGGCGAGCAGGTACCGCATCACGGGATCCGCGAGAACCCTCGCCACCGTGTCCAACTGGTGGTGGTACAACTCAACGGGTGCCGACAGGGCCGCGGTGAAGCCGCGGGACGTACTGCGCTGTCGGATCAACTCGTCGAGGAATGCGCGTCGCGCCTCGTAGTACTCCGGGGAGTCGCAGAAGCCCGAAGCTACCGCCGTGAGCGGGTCGCTGAGCGGCCGGTCCCACCTCACCACCATGTTGTCACCAGGCACCCTGACGACCTGGGCCATCCCCGAGATGCGGAGGTGGTAGTCGTTGAAGCTCCCGGTTCCGGAGACCTCTGCAGCGTGCCAACCGTATGGGGTGCCGGCCACCCACACCCGTGTTCCGACGGGAACGCGGCGGTACTCCAGGCTGCTGTGAGGCACGACTTCCCGGCGTCCGATCCGACCCGGGATGTCCACGTATTCGATCACCGCGCCATCCGGGCGGCGCTCGCGGTAGACGGCAAAACCAAGATCGCCACCTCGGACCCGCACCCACTGGCCGACGTTCTCACTGCCTTGAGTAGGCCTATTCAGCAATTCGCACGCTCGCACTGTCATTGACCATCGTGGCCATGCTAACGGGTTTCCTACGGGCGAGGCAGTTCTTTCGCCGCAGTCTGGTCGAACTCGTCTTCGCAAAGGACCGCTTCCCCGTTACATCTTGGTGCGGCCGCACGGCGCGATACAGCCGCAGCCCGATCCCTTGCCCACTACCCACAGCGTCGGCCACCTGCCCACAGACTTGCGTCGCGTCGGTCGCCTGCATGTCAGTGCAACTGCCCAAAGGGCTCCGGCACGCTTGCGTTCCGGTCAATAGACGACCGATGCATCGAGGAGGTCGGTCCGGTCGCGGGACTCGCATGATCGGACGCCGCGCGCCCGACGAGGGCCCGCGCGCACGGACCCCGACCACGGGATCCGCGTTCGCGGTCGGACCAACTCTGAGGACCCGACGCAGCACGGTCGACATCCTGGTTCTGATCAGAGGGGCAGCACGCCGCCGAAAGTAGCAGCCATCACAGAAGCACATAAACGCGAAGAAGGCCCACCGGTTACCCGGTGAGCCTTCTTCGCGATGTGGAGCTGAGGGGACTCGAACCCCTGACCCTCACACTGCCAGTGTGATGCGCTACCAGCTGCGCCACAGCCCCTTGCCTGCACGTTTCCCGGCGGTTGGGGCCGCCGTTCTCGTGTGGCAATACCGTACAACACGGCACCCGCAGGGACGAAATCGGGGGGTTGGTTTCGGCATCCGGGCTGCTGAGCGGGGGTGTGGCGGGCTACTTGAGCAGGTTGGTCAGCCAGTCGCGGTCGTCCCAGGAGACGATCTCGCCGTCCCTCATCACGGTGGGGGTGCCTTCGAACTTGCCCGTCGCCCGCACGGCGTCCAGCTCGGCCTGCGCGGCCTGCTCGTGCGCACCGCTCTCGACGCACTGCTTGAACGCGTCACCGGTGATCCCGAGGTCCGTGCCGAGCTTCACCAACTCCTCCTTGGTGTGCCCCGGACCACCTTCCTCGGGCTGCCGGAGGAACAACGTCTCGTGGTACTCCCAGAACTTGCCCTCATCGGCCGCGCACAACGCCGCGTTCGCCGAATCACGCGAGTAGCCCTCCGGGTCCGAGAGCCGGTTCAGGTACGGCAGGGCGTGGTAGCGGACCTTGAGCTTGCCCGCCTCGATCTCCTGCTTGATCTGCTCGCCGTACGCCTTCTTGAAGGCGCCGCACGCGGGGCACAGGAAGTCCTCGTACAGGTCGATGGTGACCTTCGCGCCGTCCTTGCCGACCACCACCGCACCGCCCTCGCGGACGATCGGCGCCGACACACCGCTGACCGCGGGCGGGTTGGCCAGCGAGTCGTCCGAGCCCGAACCGGAGTCCGAGGACGACCAGATGACCCCGCCGATCACGGCCACGGCGAGCACCACGACGACCACGACCCCGATGATGACCTTGGTCCGGTCGTTGGACGCACCGCGCGCCGCGACCACCGCCTTGGTCGCACGCTGCTGCTGCTTCTTCTTCCGAGCGTTGCGCTCCGCGCCACCCACCGCACTGCCCTCCCGGTCACAACCCGGCCCGCAGGCTACCGAGAGATGCTGAGCGGAACCTGAGCGCTCACGCGTCCGGCTGACGCGGACGACCCGCCACGCGCTCGCCCACCGGCACCTCGGGCCCCTCGTCCAGGCACCCGGACTCACCGGCCACGTCCGACGCGACGTGCGTCTCCTCGGCCTTCGGCAGCGTCTCGGGCGAGAACACCCAGAACACCAGCGCCACCGCGGCCATCGCACCCGTCAGGGTGAACGCCGCCTGGTACGAGAACTGGTCCACCAGCACGCCGGCGAGCAGCGGCCCGACGATCGCGCCGCAGTCGGCGACCATCTGGAACGCCGCCAGCACCGGCCCGCCCTTGGCCTTCGACCCGATCACGTCGGCCACGACGGCGTTCTGCGGCGGGTTGAGCAGACCGGCGCCGATGCCCGCCACCAGGGAGGCCACCATGAACATCGGCACGCCGACGCTGAACCCGAGCCACACCGTGCCCGCCGCGGACACCGCGAGCCCCGCGATGGCGACGGGCTTGCGGCCGATGGTGTCCGACAGCTTCCCGGAGATCATCAGCACGGCGGCGTTGCCGGCCGCGAACACCGACAACGAGATGCCGGCGATGGCGGGCGTGCTGTGCAGCGCCTCCACCACGAACAGCGGCACCAACGAGATCCGCACGCCGAACACGGCCCAGCCGTTGGCGAACCCCGAGGCCAACGCCGCCCGGTACGCCGACAGCCGCACGGCCGCGCGCACCGGCATCGACTCCTGCTCGACCGACTTGTCCAACGCCGCGGCGAGCGTGGACCGGCGCAGGAACCACCACACGAACGCCGCGGCCACCACGAGCGCCACCGCGTAGGTGACGAACGGCACCTGGATCGAGATCTCCACGAGCGCCGCGCCGACGATCGGGCCGCCGATGTTGCCGAGCAGGAACCCGGTCGCCCACAGCCCGGACGCCCGGCCCCGCATGGGCGCGGGCGTGATCCGGATCAGCAGGCCCACTGCCGCCACGGTGAACATGGTCGACCCGATGCCCGCGAACGACCGGAACACGATGAGCTGCCAGTACGCGGTGGCGAAGCCGCACGCGCCGGTGCCGACGGCCACGATGAGGATGCCGACGATGTAGACCCACGTCTCGCCGAACTTGTTGACCAGTCGGCCGCTCATCGGCGCGAACAGGAGCCTGACCAGCGCGAACGAGCTGACCACGGCGGACACGGCGAACGTGCCGACGTCGAAGCTCTTGGCGTACGCGGGCAGGACGGGCGCCACGATGCCGAACCCGAGGGCGATGATGAAGCTCGCCACGACGAGCACCCACACCTCGCCGGGTAGCCGGGGCTTGACCTTCACGTCGGACCCGGTCCCCAGCACTGTGCGCCCCTTCCGATCTCCGTTAGCCGTGCTAAGGATATGCGGTACGGCAACTAATTACTCAATCGAGCAGCTCGTCGACCCTGCGTGCGTACGCCGTTACCGGATAACAAACGTCGAAGCCGCAAGCTTCCACGAACCGCTCCCCCGCCCCGCCCTCGGCCACGTGCGAGGCCACCAGCAACGCGCCCGCCTCCCGCAGCTCGGCCACCACGCCGTCGACCAGCGCCTTGCCCAACCCGCGACGACGACGTGCCGGCCGCACGACCGCGTGCTCGACCAACCCGACCCGGCGCTCGCCGAACCCGGACGCGAACCCGCCGATCCGGTCGCCGTCGTCGACCACCACGAACACGCACCGCGGGTCGTCCACCCGCTGCCCGAGGTGCCTCAGCAACCGCGGCCCGTCCACGCCGAGGTCATCGGCCAGCAGTTCGGCGATGCCTTCGAGGTCGCCGTCCCGCGCCGGCCGCACGAGTGGCGACCGCCGCACCTCGCCCCGGTGCACGACGGCCAACGACTCCTCCACCGCGTGCCACCCGGTGTCGTCGGCGATGCCCTCGATCTCGGCCACCGTGGTGGGCGACGCGTACAGCACCGCCTCGGCGCGCCCCACGTCGGCGAACGTCTGCTCCAGCCGCATCAACGTGCCCGCGACCTCCGCCGACGACCCGTACACGCCGCACGCGTGGTTGCCGCCGGGCAGCGGGTTGTCCCGGTTCACCACGACCTGGGCCACGCCGACGCGGCCGACCTTGCCGTACCGGACGGCGCCGGCGGCCAGCCGGGTGGCTTCGACCAGTCCGGCGAGGTCACGGGCCCGGTACGGGTCGAGCAGCTCGGGGTCGTCGGGATCGCGCAGCGGGTCAACCACGACGTCAGCCTCGCACGTCCCGGCCCTTCCACTTCGTGGTGCCGCGCAACGCCCGCCACGCCGCGTCCAGCGTCATCGCGCCGAACGTGACGTAGGCCAGCGGCGCGAGCACGGCCGCCGACTGCGGCTGCCTGCTCCGCCGCAGGAAGATCCACTCGGCGAGCGACTGCCCGAGCCAGACCAGCATGCCGGGCTTCGACCCGCGCAACGCCGTCACCACCGGCACGACCCCGTACGCGATGTGCGCGAGACCGGTCGACCCGAGCGACAGGAACGCGCTGGCGGGCCCCTTGGCGTACAGGGACGTGCCGGCGACCATGCTCTTGCGCATCGACGCCCACGTGCCGCCGAACGTGTCCAGGCCCGACGTGATCAGGGAGTCCGCGCCGTCCACGTACCGCGTCCGGCCGCCGGTGTCGCGGACCAGCGTGGCGAAGCCGACGTCGTCCGCGCGCGACCCGGCGATCGCGGCCCAGCCGCCGGCCCGCTCGTACGCCGTGCGGCGGACCAGGATGCAGTGCCCGACGGCCAGCGCCATGCCGCGCCGCCCGTCCACGGTCGTCGTCTCGAAGAGCAGCTGGTTCACCGGCGGCAGCAGCAGCCACCACCCGGCGCTCGGCCCGGCGCCGCGCCCGGACGTGGACACCAGGTCGAGGTCGTCGCGCCGGGCGCCCGCGAGCAGCCTGCCGACCAGGTCGGGCGCGGCCTCGGTGTCGGCGTCCATGAACAGCAGCCAGTCGGTGTCGGCGTCGGCCGTGCCCACGTGCAGGGCGTGCACCTTGCCCGCCCAGCCGGAGGGCGGCCCGGAACTGCTCACCAGCCGCACGCGCGGGTCCTCCGCGGCGTGCCGCCGCACGATGTCGGCGGTGCGGTCGGTCGACGCGTCGTCCACGACCACGATCCGCAGGTCCGCGTAGTCCTGCTTGCGCAGGCCGGTGATGCACCGGTCGATCACGCTCTCCTCGTCGCGCGCGGGCACGACGACGGTCACCGGACCGGCGTCGACCTGTGCCGCCGGCAGCCGCTCCACCTCTTGCCAGACCTTGATCGTCACGGCCGCGCGGGCCAGGGCCACCGTCGCGCCGAGGATCCCCCATTTCCCCATGAGTCCACAGTGGCACAAGACTGGGCGGCGTGGAACTGCCGAACCTGCCGATCCGACCGCTGCTCGGCGAGATCGCGGCCACGCTGACCGCGCACGGCTCGGCGGTGCTGGTCGCGCCACCCGGCACGGGCAAGACGACGTTGGTGCCGCTGGCGCTGGAGGGTCGCGTGGTCGTGGCCGAACCACGTCGGCTGGCCGCGCGCGCCGCCGCCGCGCGGATGGCGAGCCTGCTCGGCGAACCGGTCGGCCGCACCGTGGGCTACTCGGTGCGCGGCGACCGCAAGACCTCGAAGGACACCCGGATCGAGGTCGTCACCTCCGGTCTGCTGGTGCGGCGGTTGCAGCACGACCCGGAGCTGGCGGGCGTCGGCACGGTGCTGCTGGACGAGTGCCACGAACGGCACCTGGACGCGGACCTGCTGCTGGCGCTGCTGCTCGACGCACGGGCCGGGCTGCGGCCGGACCTGAAGCTGCTGGCCACGTCCGCGACCGTGGCCGCCGACCGGCTGGCCCACCTGCTCGGCGACGCGCCGGTGATCCGGGTCGAGGCGCGGACGTTCCCGGTGGACGTCGTGCACACCCCGCCGGCGCGCCAGGAACGCGTGGAGGCCACGACGGCCCGCGCGATCCGCCGGGCCTTGTCCGAGGTGGACGGTGACGTGCTGGCGTTCCTGCCGGGCGTGGCGGAGATCCGGCGGTGCGCCGCCCTGATCGGCGACGACGTGGACGTGCTGCCGCTGCACGGTCGCCTCGCCGCCACCGCGCAGGACGACGCGTTGCGGCCCGGAGCCAGGCGACGGGTCGTGCTGGCCACCGCGATCGCCGAGTCGAGCCTGACCGTGCCGGGTGTGCGGGCGGTCGTGGACGCGGGCCTGGCGCGGGTGCCGCGGGTCGACCACCGGCGCGGGCTGTCGGGCCTGGCCACGGTCCGGGTCAGCGCGGCGGTGGCCGACCAGCGCGCGGGCCGGGCGGGACGTGAGGCGGCCGGCAAGGTCTACCGGTGCTGGCCCGCGCACGAGCACAGCACGTTGCCGCGCTACCCGGAGCCGGAGATCCGCACCGCCGACCTGACCCGGCTGGCCCTGGAACTGGCCTGCTGGGGCGTGCCGGACGGCGAAGGGCTCGCTTGGTGGGACCCGCCACCGCCGGGTGCGCTGGACGCGGGCCGTTCGGTGCTGCGCGCACTGGGCGCGCTGGACGCGAACGGCGCCACGGACCGGGGCCGCCGGATGGCCGACCTGGGCCTGCACCCCCGGCTGGCGCGGGCGTTGCTGGACGGCGCGGCGGCCGTGGGCGCGCGCAAGGCCGCCGAGGTGGTGGCGCTGCTGGACGACGACCGCGCGAGCTCCGGGGTCGAGCTGGCCACCCGTGACGCCGACCCGCGCGAGGTCCGCCGCCTGGCCGCGATGGTCGGCGGCACGGGCTCCGGTCCGGGCGACCCGGCCCTGGTGGTCGCCCTCGCCTACCCGGAACGGCTGGCGCGCAGGCGTTCCCCCGGCTCGCCGGTGTACCTGATGGCCGGCGGCACGGCCGCGGAGCTGCCGCCGGGCAGCGGGTTGGCCGACGCCGAGTGGCTCGCCGTGGCCGTCGCCGACCGCGAGGCCGGCCGCGCGCACGGCCGCATCCGGTTGGCCGCGCGGGCGGACGAGGAGCTCGCCGTGACCGCCGCGTCGGCCCTGCTGAGGACCGAGGACGACGTCCGGTGGGACGGCGACGTGGTGGCGAACCGGCTGCGCAAGCTGGGCGCGATCACGTTGTCCAGCAAGCCGTTGCACGACCGTGAGGCGATCCGCGCCGCCCTCCTGGAAGGCCTTCGCACGGAGGGTGTCGGCCTGCTGAGGTGGGACGCGGACGGTCTGCGCACGCGCGAGCGGATGGCCTTCCTGCACCGCGTGATCGGCGACCCGTGGCCCTCGGTGGACGACGAGGCGCTGCTCGCCGTGGTCGACGTGGGCGAGGCGCGCCGCAAGGCGGACCTGGCCCGCATCAGCGGCGAGCAGGTCGTGCGGCAACTCCTGCCCTGGCCGGCCGCCGCGCGGTTCGACGACCTCGCCCCGGACCGGCTCGAAGTGCCTTCGGGTTCACGCATCCGGGTGGACTACTCCGCGTCCGGGCCGGTGCTGCCGGTGAAGGTGCAGGAGGTGTTCGGCTGGACCGAGACGCCCCGCCTGGCCGACGGCCGCGTGCCGGTCGTCCTGCACCTGCTCTCCCCCGCCGGTCGCCCGACCGCCGTGACCGGCGACCTGGCGTCGTTCTGGCGGACCGGCTACCCGCAGGTCAGGTCGGAGCTGCGGGGTCGATACCCGAAGCACCGCTGGCCGGAGGACCCGATGACCGCCCGCCCGGCCCGCCGCTAGCTACTTGACGGCGCGCGTCAAGTACTTGACGATGGTCGTCAAGGAGGTGACGCGAGTGCTCGCAGAACAGCTCGCCACGATCATCCGCACGCGGTTGCTCGACCCGTTGGAGATCCTCTTCGACGACGTCGGCGACCTGCCGTCGCGCGCCGACGAGGTGGCACGGCGGATGGCCGCGACCATGCAGGGCGACGACGACTCCGCGGCCGTGCACGCCATCGCACGGCTCATCGGCGCGCTGTACCCCGGCGACGCGCCGTTCGACCCGCCCGCCGACTGGTGGCGCACGCCGCTCGGCCAGGTCGTGGCACGTCGGATGGGGCACCCGGCCGCGCGAGCGGTCTCGTACTCGGTGGCCGGCGCGATGCTCGGCGTCACCAAGCAGGGCGTCCACGACCTGGTGCGACGCGGGAAGTTGACCCGGAACACGGACGGCGGCGGCGTGACCGTCGCCTCGGTACGAGCGAGGTTGAACGCATGAAGGTACTGGCCCTGCACGGCGCGGGCGGTTCACCGGCCGACTGGGACGAGGTGATCGCGGCCATGGGCGGCGAGCACGAGGTCGTCGCATTACCGCTGACCGGACCGTGGGACTGGGACTCGGTCCTGGACCGGATCGAACCACACGCCACCGACAACCCAGCCGTGCTGGGGACGTCCCTGGGCGGCATGATCGCCGCGCTCTGGGGACGGCGGCACCCCGAGTGCCCGGCTCTGATCAACATCGACGGCCACGGCGTGCCGACCCAGGCCCAGCGCTACCTGGACCCCACCGCCGTCGCACCGAAGATCGCAGCGCTCCGCGAGCAGTTCCGCGCCTTCGGCCAACCCGAGCTGCAACAGGCCCTGGAGGACCTCGACTGCTTCGACGTCTTCCGCGACCTCCGCTGCCCGATGCTGCTGGCCGTTGCCACCAAACCGCTGCCCGGACACCCCCTGTTCGAGGAGTACCAGGAGGGCCTGACCCGGGACCTCGCGACCCTGCCGCCGAACGTCGAGGTGGTCCGCGTGGACGCCGCGCACTCCGTCGTCGCCGACGACCCGGCCCTCGTCGCCACCCTGGTGAACGACTACCTGGCCACCCGCTGACCAACCCGACCAACCCGAGCACCACGGATGGGGGTCCGGGGGCAACGCCCGCCGGCGGGGCCCGGGGGTTGCACCCCCCGGAAAAAATACGGAGCGAGGTGGTCCGCGTGTTCCGCGGACACACCTCGCCCGAGTGGAGGTGCCGGGAATCGAACCCGGGTCCTCTGCCGGCTCATCAAGGCTTCTCCGTGCGCAGTCCGCTACATCTCTACTCGGCCCCGGTGATCACGCGGACAAGTCACCGTGATGAGCCCAGCCACTGTGGGTGTCCCGACCGTTCCCCGTGGCCGGGAACGGTGGTGAGCCTCCTAGCTGATGCCGGCGACCGGGGCGGAGGCGCCCCCGGGCCGACAGCGTCGCTCCTAGCCTCAGGCGGCGAGGGCGAACGCGCGCTGGTCGTTAGACTCGGCGCTTATTGGTTTGCGATGACGCTTGCGGTGGTCTCTCGCCTGCACCGGCACGCTTCCCTTGAATCAACGCACAAAGTCGAAACCGTTCACCCCCGTGTCGTGGGTCCTGCTCCGCACAGCATAACGCGCCGCCGACCCGGGTTCATTCCCATTACGTTGGTAGGGCTGTCCCCACCCCACGCCGGCCGGCGGACCTGATGGTCCCAGCCACCCGATCGAGCGATGCTGGTCGGGGCAACATCCGGCGTGAAGGTGGGAAACATGACGACGCGGGTCAACCCGAACATCGGCCGGGTCAGCGGGTACTTCCTGCTGAACCTGGTCACAGGGCTCTTCTGGTTCGTCCTGCTGGTGACGCTGGGCGCGGTGAGCATCGGCACCGCGGTGATCTGGGTCGGCGTGCCGCTGGGCGTGCTGACGCTGGTCCTGGCGCGCGGCGCGGCGTCGGCCGAACGGGCCTGGTTGCGGGTGACCCTCGGCGTGGACATCCCCCGGCCGTACCGGGAGCTGCCGGTCGGCGCCACCGCCCGGGCGAAGGCCATCGCGAGGGACCCGGCGACGTGGCGCGACCTGTCCTACTGGCTGCTCATGCTGCCGCTGGGCGCGGTCGAGTTCGCCCTCACGGTGGCGCTGTGGTCGGCCGTGGCGGGCGCCGTGTTCCTGCCCTTCTACCAGCACTGGCTCCCGGTGACGTGGGAGGTCACGTTCAGCGAGGGCAACGTGTGGCTGATCGACTCGTTCGCCAAGGCGCTCCCGGTGAGCGTCCTCGGCCTGGTGCTCGGCTACCTGGTGTACCGGCTGCTCAAGGCCCTGGGCCGGGGTCACGCGCTGCTCGCCCAGTCCCTGCTCGGCCCCTCCCGCTACGGCGTGCTGTCGGCCAAGGCGGAGCAGCTGTCCGCCAGCCGGGCCCGCGGCGTGGAAGCCGCCGAGGCGGAACGCCGGCGCATCGAGCGCGACCTGCACGACGGCGCGCAGCAACGCCTGGTCGCCGTGGCCATGGGCCTCGGCCGGGCCCGCAGCAAGATGGAGTCCGACCCGGACGGCGCGCGCGAGCTCATCGCCGAGGCGCACGCCGACGCCAAGCTCGCCATCTCCGAGCTGCGCGACCTGGCCCGCGGCATCTACCCGTCGGTGCTGGGCGACCGCGGGCTGGACCCGGCGCTGTCGTCGCTGGCCGCCCGGTCCCCGATCCCGGTCGACGTGGAGGTGGACGTCGAGCCGCGCCCGCCGACGGCCGTGGAGAGCGCCGCCTACTTCACCGTCGCCGAGACGCTGACCAACGTCGCCAAGCACTCGGGCGCGACCCGGGCGCACGTGAAGGTGTCCCGCACCGAGAACTCCGTGGTCGTGGAGGTCACCGACAACGGGCACGGCGGCGCGGAGATCCGTCCGGGTGGTGGGCTCGCCGGGCTCGCGGACCGTGCTGCGACGATTGACGGCGTGGTCGTCGTGGTGAGCCCGATCGGCGGGCCGACCGTGATCCGGACGGAGCTGCCGTGCGCGTGGTGATCGCGGAGGACTCGGTCCTCCTGCGGGTCGGGGTGGAACGCCTGCTGGCCGACGAGGGCATCGAGACGGTCGCGGCGGTGGAGGACGGCGACGCGCTGCTCGCCGCGATCGACGAGCACCGCCCCGACCTGGCCCTGGTGGACGTGCGGATGCCGCCGACGTTCACCGACGAGGGCCTGCGGGCGGCGATCGAGGCGCGCAAGCGCATCCCCAACCTGCCGGTGCTGGTCCTCTCGCAGTACGTGGAGGAGCGGTACGCGGTGGAGCTGCTGGCCGGCGGCGCGAACGGCGTCGGCTACCTGCTCAAGGAGCGCGTGGCGGACGTGTCGGAGTTCGTGGCCGCGCTCCGCCGGGTCGCCGACGGCGGCACGAGCATCGACCACGAGGTCATCACCCAGCTGATGGTCCGGTCCAAGCGCAACCCGGTCGACTCGCTCACCCAGCGTGAGCGCGAGGTGCTCGCGCTGATGGCGCAGGGCCTGTCGAACGCCGCCATCGCGGCCTCGCTGGTCGTCTCCGACGGCGCGGTGGAGAAGCACGTGGGCAACATCTTCGCCAAGCTCGGCCTGGAGCCCAGCACGAGCGAGCACCGCCGCGTGCGCGCCGTGCTCGCCTACCTCAACCTGGGCTGAGGCCGAGCAGCCTGGCGCCGTTGTCGTGCAGCACGGCCCGCAGGAACGGCTCGCCGAGCCGGTCGTCGGCCGCGGCCCAGCCCTCGATCGCGTCCAGCTGCGCCGAGTAGTCGTACGGGATGTTCGGGAAGTCCGAGCCGAGCACGACCCGATCGGCCACGTCGACCAGCCGCGCCGCCCAGTCGCGCGGCAGCGCCGCCATCACCTCGGTGAACGGCACGCCGACCATCGTGGTGTCCAGGTGCACCCCGTCGTACCGGTGGACCAGGTCCAACGCGCCCAGGTAGTCGGGCATCCCGGCGTGCGCCAGCACCGCCACCAGCGACGGGTGCCTGCGCAGCACGTCCTCGAACACGTCCAGCCCGGTGTGCGCGCCCGGCGCCGGCCCGTGCCCGCAGTGCACCACCACGGGCACCCGCGCCTCGGCCAGCAGGCCCCACGCGCCGTCGAGCGAACGCGGGTCGTAGTCGCCCACCTGCACGTGCGCCTTGAAGCACCGCGCACCGGCCGTCAACGCCCGCGTCACGTACGCCTCGACGCCCGGCTCCGGGTACAGCGTCGCGGTCGGCACGGCGCCGTCCACGCGCGAGCCGAAGTCCAGCGCCCAGTCCGTCAGCCACTCGCCCATGCCGGGCTTGTGCGGGTACACCAGGGGCGCGAACCCGACCACGCCGAACGACCGCAGCACGGCCAGCCGCTCCGCCTCCGGCAGCCGGTACCGGATCGACCAGTCGACGCCGTAGTGCCGCGACGCCTCGTCGAAGAACGCCCACACCTTGTCCAGCACGCGCTGCGGCATGAAGTGCACGTGCACGTCGACCAGGCCGGGCACGGCGGCGTTCAGTAGCGGCCCTTCAACGCGCGGCCGTGCGCCTTCTGGATCTCCCGCTCGGCGTCCCGCTTGGCCAGGTCCTGCCGCTTGTCGTAGGACTTCTTGCCGCGCGCCAGCGCGAGCTCGACCTTGACGTACCCGTCCTTGAAGTACATCGACAGCGGGATCAGCGACAGACCGCTCTCCTTGGTCTTGCCGATCAGCCGCTCGATCTCGCCCTTGTGCAGCAGGAGCTTGCGCTTGCGCCGCACCTCGTGGTTGGTCCAGGTGCCCGCCACGTACTCCGGGATGTGCAGCGCGTGCAGCCAGATCTCGCCGTCGTCCACCTGGGCGAAGGCGTCCACGAGGGACGCCCGGCCCATGCGGAGGCTCTTCACCTCGGTGCCGACGAGCACGACACCGGCTTCGTAGGTGTCGAGGATGGTGTAGTCGTGCCGAGCCTTGCGGTTCGACGCGATCACCTTCTGACCGCGTTCCTTGACCATGACGGAAACCTTACGTGAGCACGCCAGCGGTTATAGGCGCACGTAGAGGCGCAGCGTGACGTAGCCGGTCAGCGCCGAGATCGCGATGGCCACGCCGACCAGGATCGGCGAGAGGAAGAGGATCTCCACCATGCTCACCTCCGGGATGATGTTGGCCGCGAACAGCTCGCCGAGCACCCGGTTGAGCAGGAAGAGCTTCGTCACCACGAGCAACCCGATCGAGGCGACGGCGCCGATGACGCCCGCGACCACCGCCTCGATGAGGAACGGCAGCTGGGTGTACCAGCGGGTGGCGCCGACCAGCCGCATGATGCCGACCTCCGTGCGCCGGGTGAACGCCGACACCTGGATCGTGTTGGAGATCAACATCAGCGCCGCGAACGCCTGGAGCAGCGCCAGCGCCAGCGCCGCGTCGCGCACGCCGTTGAGGAAGCCGAACAACCGGTCCAGGTCCTCGCGCTGGTCGTCGACCTTCTTGACGCCCGCCTTGCCGGTGAACGCCTGCACGATCACGTCGGACCGCTGCGCGTCCTCCAGCTTGACCCGGAACATCGCCGGGATCGCCTCGGGACGGGCCAGCTTCGCCAGCTCCGGCTGCGACTCGAAGACCTTCTTGAACCGCTCGAAGCCCTTGTCGCGGTTCTCGTAGACGACCGTCTCGACCCCGGACGTGGTCTCCAGCTGGCTGCGCAGGCTCGAGCAGGGCTGCTGCGTGCAGTCCTTGTCGTTCACGCTGATGTCGTTGGTGAGCATGACCGCCACCTCGAGCTGGCCGAGGTAGTCGTCCTGCATCTTGCCCACCATGTTGACGACCAGCAGGCCGACACCGAGCAGGAAGAGCGAGATCGCGGTCGTGAGGATCATCGCGATGGTCATCGTGACGTTCCGGCGCAGGCCGGTGACGACCTCGCTGAACACGAAGCTGGTACGCATCGGGGGGAACGTTCCTCAGGGTCGGGGGATGAGGGGGTCCGGCGTCCTCGGGCTCAGCGGCCCACGCCGTAAACACCCCGTGCGTCGTCGCGGATGATGCGGCCGTTGTCCAGCTCGACCACCCGGCGGCGCATGGAGTCGACGATGGAGTGGTCGTGGGTGGCCATCAGCACCGTCGTGCCGGTGCGGTTGATCCGCTCCAGCAGCAACATGATGTCCTGGCTGGTGTCGGGGTCCAGGTTCCCGGTCGGCTCGTCGGCCAGCAGCACCAGCGGCCGGTTGACGAACGCGCGGGCGATCGCCACCCGCTGCTGCTCGCCGCCGGACAGCTCGTGCGGCATCCGGTCGGCCTTGCCGTCGAGGCCGACCAGCTGGAGCACCTCGGGCACCACCTTGACGATGGTGTTGCGCGGCTTGCCGATCACCTCCAACGCGAACGCGACGTTCTCCGCCACGGTCTTGTTGGTCAGCAGCCGGAAGTCCTGGAACACGCAGCCGATGGACTGGCGCAGGCGGGGGACCCTGCGCCGGGACATCTTGGCCACGTCGAAGTTCGACACGTACACGCGGCCCTTGCTGGGCACTTCCTCCCGCAGCAGGAGCCGCAGGAACGTGGACTTCCCGGAACCGGAAGGCCCGATGAGGAACACGAACTCACCCTTGTCCATCTCGACCGATACGTTGTCGAGAGCGGGACGCGCGGAGCTCTTGTAGACCTTGGACACGTGTTCGAGGCGAATCACGAGGCGCGAGTGTACTCGTGGCCTGGGTAAAGCCCTCGTCTCGCCCGTCGCACGGCGGCTTGACCGATCAGGACTGGTGCTGCTTGCGCCAGCGGATGCCCGCTTCCAGGAAGTCGTCGATCTCGCCGTCGAGCACCGCGGACGGGTTGCCGACCTCGTGCTCCGTGCGCAGGTCCTTGACCATCTGGTACGGGTGCAGCACGTAGGAGCGCATCTGGTTGCCCCAGCTCGACCCGGTGTCCTTGAGGGCGTCCATCTTCGCCTGCTCCTCCTGCCGCTGCCGCTCCAGCAGCTTGGCCTGGAGCACGGCCATCGCGGTGGCCTTGTTCTGCAGCTGGGAGCGCTCGTTCTGGCAGGAGACCACGATGCCGGTCGGGATGTGCGTCAGGCGCACCGCCGAGTCGGTCGTGTTGACGCCCTGGCCACCGGGGCCGGACGAGCGGTAGACGTCGACCCTCAGGTCCTTCTCGTCGATGTCGACGTGGTCGGTCTGCTCGACCACGGGCACCACCTCGACGCCCGCGAACGACGTCTGCCGGCGGCCCTGGTTGTCGAACGGCGAGATGCGCACGAGGCGGTGCGTGCCCTGTTCGACACTGAGCGTGCCGTAGGCGTACGGGGCCGTGACGCGGAACGTGGCGGACTTGATGCCCGCCTCCTCGGCGTAGGACGTGTCGAACACGTCGACGCCGTAGCCGTGCCGCTCGGCCCACCGCGAGTACATCCGCAGGAGCATCTCGGCGAAGTCGGCCGCGTCGATGCCGCCCGCCTCGGCGCGGATGGTGACCAGCGCGTTGCGCTCGTCGTACTCGCCGGACAGCAGCGTGCGGACCTCGAGGGAGGAGATCTCCTCGCGGAGCTTCGCGCGCTCGGTGTCGGCCTCGGCGAGGCTGCCCGCGTCACCCTCGTCCTCGGCCAGCTCGTACATGATCGACAGGTCGTCGAGGCGCTCGCGCAGGGTCGTGATGCGGCGCAGCTCGCCCTGCTTGTGCGAGAGCTGGCTGGTGACCTTCTGCGCCTTCTCCTGGTCGTCCCAGAGGTCGGGCCGGGCCGCCGCCTGCTCCAGCTCCGCGACCTGGGCGCGCAGCGCATCGAGGTCCATCACCGCCTCGATGCTCGTGAGCGTGGCGGAGAGGTCCTTGATGTCTGCTTCGACGTCGGGATTCACGTCCCAAGATTACGCCGGCACCGGTCGCGGAGTGCGACCGGTGGGCGCGATTCAGGCCGTCGGGATGGCGTCGAGCAGCTTGAGCACGGCCTTGGCGTGCGCCAGGCCGAACTCGGCGACCGCCTTGGCGTAGGCGTCCTCGGCGGTCTTCACCGCCGTCTTGGCGGCCTCCTGCTCGGCGCCGTAGCTCGCGCGGGCGGAGTCCACGAGCCCCTGCCGCTGCTTGGCGGTCAGGGAGCCCGCGTGCACCAGCCGCAGGATCAACGGGCTGCGCAGGTGGTCCGGCCCCGGCTCGGAGAGCAGCCAGTTCTTGAACGCCTTCTTGCCCGCCGCGGTCAGCACGTACTGCTGGCTGGAACGCGGGCCCTGCTTGCCGAGGCGCAGCAGGCCTGCGTCCGCCAACGCGGGCAGCTCGCGGTAGACCTGGCTGCGGGTGACGCTGAAGAACGCGCCGAAGCGCTCTCCGGCCTCAGCCACGAGCTGGCCACCGGTCTTGGGTCCGTCGTGCAGCAGCCCGAGCAGGGCCGCCGCCGTCGCATTCAGGTCCGACACACCACCAACGGTGCCACGCTCACCGGTCGCTGTCCACAATGGTCAGCCGTTCTGTCCACTGTGGCTGATCACGGGCTAGTGGAGTTGGGCCAAGCGGAGCAACGCAAACATCGCTGCGTAACCGCCCGCTGATCAACGCCACGCGTTCGGCCTCTTGACCCGGCCTGTCCACGCGAAGTGGAAATCCATTGAGGCGCAAGGGAAACCGCACTTTTGCGTTCACTCGAACGGCAGCGCGGCGTCACGCGCCGCTGCCACCCCGCCCCGGCGGCCCCATCGGGCGATAGCACAACCCGGTGATGTCCGGCTCTCGACGTGGCAAACACGTCGGGTGGTGGGACCATTACCACGGGTGTTCGTACGACTGGGAGGTCAGCTGTGGGCATCAAATGGACGACGGGAACGAAGGTAGTCCGCAACGCCCGCGCCTGGGCGTCCGGCACGATCCCGGAGCAGGCGGGCAAGGACGAGTGCATGGTGTGCGGCAAGCAGATCCGCAGGCACCGCACGGTCAGCGGCGAAGGCCGGGTGTGCTCCCTCACGTGCGCCCAGTACTGGGCCGAGAACATGACCTGAGCACGCGCAAGCGAAAGGCCCCCGGAGTCGTGACTCCGGGGGCCTTTCAGGTAGTAGCGGGGACAGGATTTGAACCTGCGACCTCTGGGTTATGAGCCCAGCGAGCTACCGAGCTGCTCCACCCCGCGCTGCTAAGTACAACTATACACGCCCCGAAAACCCCTTTTCACCGGGGCCCCTTAACCCACATATCCCCAGGTCCCGACCGGTTCTCACGCTCGCGACCCACTCGAACCGCCACCACCCGCACTACCGGCACCGCCGGGGGTCCAGGGGCAACGCCCCCGGTCGGGGGTGCAGGGGGCGAAGCCCTCCTGCCCGGGGTCCGGGGGCCGGGCACCTGGTATAAATGCGAAAAAGCCGCGTTCACGTTCTCCGTGAACACGGCTTTCCCACTTTGTAGCGGGGACAGGATTTGAACCTGCGACCTCTGGGTTATGAGCCCAGCGAGCTACCGAGCTGCTCCACCCCGCGCTGCATTTAGAACTGTACGCCTGGGGTTAACCGGAATGCAAATCGGGTGGCCCGGAACGTGTCCCAGGCCACCCGATGGCGATATCAGTGCAGGTCAGCCGGTCGGTGTCGGTGACGGCTGGGTCGTCGACGGCTGGGTCGTCGACGTGCCCGCGGCCGTGTTGAACCTCTTCGTCGCGTCGTCGAGCGCCTTGTAGGCGTTGCCGAGCTCGACGAAGTCACCGCTGGACTGCGCCGCCTTGATGCGCGACAGGGCCGACTGGATGTCCCGCACGGCCTGCTGCAGCTCCGTGCCGCCCTGACCGTCGTTCGGCGCCGTCGGCGCCGTGGTCGGGGTGGAGGTCGGCGGCTGGCCGTTCGGGTCCGTGGGCGGCACCTGGGCCGACGAGCCGGACAGGACCTCCTCCATCGCCTCGGCCAACGTCGGCGCGTAGCCCACCTTGTCGCCGAAGCTCACCAGGACCTTGAACAACTGCGGGAACTGGGTGTTCTGACTGGCCCGTTCGATGTAGATGGGCTCCACGTAGAGCAGGCCGCCGCCCACCGGAAGGGTCAGCAGGTTGCCGTAGACGACCTTCGTCTGCCGCTGGGCGAGCAGGTTCAGCTCACCGCTGACCTCGCCGTTGGTCAGGAAGGTGGTCTGGATCTGCTGCGGGCCCTTGACCTCGTTGTTCAACGTCAGGACGCTCATCTTGCCGTAGTTGTCCGGGTCTGATCTGACCGTCACGTACGACGCCATGAACTCCCGGTTCAACCGCACCAGGGCGCTGGTCAGCTGGAAGCTCACCTTGTTCGCGTCGCCGGTCGGGTCGCCCGCCAGCACGTAGAACGGCGGCTGCCGGTCCCGCTGCTGCTGCACGCCCTGCTGCTGCGCCTCGACGGTGGTGGCGTTGTCGATGGTCGGGTCGGACGGCACGTCCCAGAACGAGACGCCGGAGTAGAAGTCGCGCGGGTTGTCCACGTGGTACTCCGACAGCATCTCCCGCTGGACCTTGAACAGGTCCTCGGGGTAGCGCAGGTGCTCCTTCAGCGACTGCGACATCTCGCTGTTGGCCTTCACCGTGCCCGGGAAGACGCCCATCCAGGCCTTCAGCACCGGGTCCTGCGCGTCCATCTCGTACAGCGTCACCGTGCCGTCGTAGGCGTCCACAGTGGCCTTGACCGAGTTGCGGATGTAGCTGATCTCCCGGTTCGGCTGCTGCGCGACGCCCGGCAGCGAGTCGTTCGTGGCGTCGCCCAGCGCCGTGCGGCGCGCGTACGGGTAGTTGTCGAGCGTGGTGTAGCCGTCGACGATCCACGTGATGCGGCCGTCCACCACGGCCGGGTACGGGTCGCCGTCCACGGTCAGCCACGGCGCCACGGCCTCGACGCGGTCGCGCGGGTGGCGGTTGAAGATGATCCGCGAGTCGTCGCCGATGGCCGAGTTGAACAGGATGTTCCGCTCGCCGTAGGCGGCGGCGAAGACCATCTTGTTGAACAGGCCGCCGATGCGGACGCCGCCCTTGCCGGTGTAGGTGTAGGACGAGCCGTCGGTGTCGTACTCGCCGGGCGCGCCCTCGCCGCGGCCGCCGACGATGGCGTAGTCGGCCGGGCTGCCCAGCTCACCGAAGTAGGTGCGCGGCTGCTCGACGCCGAACGGGCCGGGCTGGACCTTGCCGTCCTGGCCGACCTGCGCCACCTCGAACACCGGGTAGCCGCCGTCACCGTCGTCGTCCGCGGTCGAGTTCACCTTGCTGGCCTCGGCGAACACCATGCCGTTGCCGTGGGTGTAGATGAGGTGCTGGTTGATCCAGTCGCGCTGGCCCTGCGGGATGCCCGCGGTGTTCAGCTCGCGGACCGCCACGATGTAGTCCTGGAGCTGCTGGTCCTTTGTGTACCGGTCGACGTCCAGCTTCTCCGGGAACGCGTAGAACGGCCGCAGCTGCTGGAACTGGGTGAACGTCTTGGAGATGACGGCCGGGTCGAGCAGCCGCACGTTGCCCACCGTCGCCTGGTCGTTCTTCAGCTCGTCCAGCGAGACGTTCTGCTTGCCCGCGTACGGCTTGCTCTCCACCTTGTCCGCGGTCAACCCGAAGGCCTGCCGGGTGGCTTCGATGTTGCGGCCGATGGGTTCGGCTTCCTTCTCGATGGCGTTCGGCCGCACCGAGAACTGCTCCAGCACGGCGGGCCACGCGGCGCCGACCAGGATGGAGGACAGCACCAGCAGCACGGTCGCGATCGCCGGCAGCTGGAGGTTGCGCAACACCGCGCCCGCGAAGAACGCGATGGCGCAGAAGACCGCGATGAACAGCAGGATCAGCTTGGCGGGCAGCACCGCGTTGAGGTCGGTGTAGCTCGCGCCGTCGAACTTGTCGTTGCGGTCGGAGAACAGCAGCGTGTACCGGTCGAAGAAGTACGCGACCGCCTTGAGCAGGATGAACACGCCGGCCACGATGGCCAGGTGGGTCCGCGCGGGCCCGGAGAGCTGGCCGCCGCGGCCCGCCAGCCGGATGCCGCCGAACAGGTAGTGCGCCACGACCGCGGCCACGAACGCGACCGCCGTGGCGATGAACAGCCACGACAGCACCCACGTGTAGAACGGCAGCTCGAACGCGTAGAAGCCGATGTCGTGGCCGAACTCGGGGTCGTTCACGCCGAACGAGGTGGCGTTGAGGAACAGCTGGAGCTCTTGCCAGTTGCCCTGCGCCGAGGTGCCGGCGATGAGGCCGACCAGCACCGGCAGGCCGATGGCGAACAGCTTCATCCGCCTGCTGACGACGGCGCGGTAGCGGGCCACCGGGTCGTCGGGCCCGGACACCGGCACGAAGACCGGCCGGGACCGGTAGGCGATGATCAGGTTGATCGCGACGAGACCGCCGACCAGCAGACCCACGGCGAAGAACAACCCGAACCGGGTCGCGAGCACCGTGCCGTAGACGCTGCGGAAGCCGACCTCGCCGAACCAGAGCCAGTTGACGTAGGTGCCGAGCAGCCTTGAGCCGGTGATCAGACCGACCAGGACCACCGCACCGACGATGAGCAGAATCCGGCTGCGACGGGACAGCCTGGGCAGTCCGACCGGGGGCCGTGTGGCCACGGGGCACGCTCCTGGATCGCGGTAGTGGCGTTCGTACGTTCTGTCCAACTCTACGGAGGCCGCCCGGGGTTCCCCGTTCGGTCTTGTCTTTACCCAGATGCGACCATGGCGCACGTGTCAGCCAGTGAAACGCCACCCGTGGTGCTGCCCGAGGTCGCCCGCGAGGTCGAGGAGTTCGTGTCCACCGCCGGGTGGAACCAGCCGACCCAGCTGTTCGCGCTGGTACCGACGGCCGAGCTGCTGGTGCGGCAGCCGGAGCTGGCGGGCCAGCTCGACCCCGACGCCTCGCCGTTGACGCCGATCGCGCAGGACTCGCTGCCCGACGACGAGCTGGACCGGGCGCTGGCGGGCATCGTGTGGCCCGACGTCGTGCACGGGTGCGCGTTGGCGCAGGAGATCGTCGTGCTGCCGCCGGACGCCGAGGCCCAGCTGACCGAGCAGGAGCTGGACGACGAGCAGGCGCGCAAGTTCGCCGCCGAGCACCCCCAGCGGCGGGAGGCGCGACTGGTGGCGGCGGTGCTGCGGGACGGCTCGGCGGCTTGCGTGCTGCGGCTCCGGGGCAGCGTGGAGGTGCCCGAGGAGGTCGTGGCCCACCCCGAACTGGCCCCGAACCTGACGCGAGCACTGCTCGAAACACTGCGGCAGTGACATTGCCGCTGCTCGACGGCCTCCGCCCCTGACCAGCACCCCCTGACCCACGAGGTCGCGTCGATCGTTCGCGACTCATTTTCCGGCGATCACGCTTTTCGATCGTCGGAAATCAGGCGCGAGCGGTCGACTTCCAGGCGACCTCGCCGCCGTCTGCGGAGCAGCGGCCTAACAACTGGGCGCGTCGCCGCCCTTGCTCAGCGATTCGAGCGACCGCACGGCGTCGTCCAGCTTCTCGACCTTGACCAGCCGCAGGCCCTCCGGGGCGTGCTGCTTCGCCTCGTCGCAGTTGCCCGCGGGCACGAGGAACACGGTGGCGCCGCCTTCGCGGGCGGCGACCATCTTGAACCCGATGCCGCCGATGCGGCCGACCTCGCCCCGGTCGTTGATCTCGCCGGTGCCCGCGACGGACTTGCCGCCGTTCAGCTCGCCCGGCGTGAGCTTGTCGACGATCGACAGCGCGAACAGCAGGCCCGCGGACGGCCCGCCGACGTCGGACAGGCTGATCTTGATCTCGAACGGCACGTCCGCGCGGTCCAGCGGCAGCACGCCGAGGAAGCCGGTCTCACGGCCCTCCGTGCGGCCGAGGGTGACGGTGGCGGTCTTGCGCTCGGACCCGCGTTCGAAGGTCAGCGTGATCCGGTCGCCCGGCTTGGTGCTCTCCAGCGCCGCGCGCACGTCGTCGGCGCTGGAGACCTGCTTGCCGTTGACCTCCAGCAGCCGGTCGTTCGGCTCCAGCACGGTGGCGGCCGCGGTGTCGTTGGTGATCTCGGCGGCGACGACCTTCATCGGGTAGTCCAGGTAGCTCAGCGCGGCCACCTCGGCGCTGCTCTGCGAGTCCTGGAACGCCTTCACGTTCTGGTCGCGGACCTGCTGCTCGGACTCGCCGGGCCGGAAGAACTCCTCGCGCGGCGCCAGCGCGTACCGGCCGCTGATCCACAGGCCGAGCGCGCCGAACAGCGACACGTCGTCGGTGAGCGACACCGTGGTCATGGTGAGGTTGCCGCCGGTCGGGAAGGTCTCCTGACCTTCGACCGACACCACGTCACCCCCGTTGACCTGGCCCAACGTGTCGTAGGTCGGTCCGGGGCCGAGGGCGACGTACGGCACGCGGGCGAATCCGCCGAGCAGGCCGAGCGCCAGCACGACCGTGAGGCTGACCACGAGGGTCCACGTCCGCCGGGTCAGGCCGCGTCGCGGCGCGTGCGGTGGGGGTGGTGCCTGGTCCACGACGGTGTCGGTGCCTTCGGTCACGCCAGACAGGGTACGACCACGGCGTCACGCTGCCGGCGAACCGGTCCCACGCGGGGCTGCCGTGCCGCGTACCGTGGACCCATGAGTGACCTGCCCTTCGGGTTCAGCCCGCAGGACCCCGACGACCGCAACCGCAAACCCGGGGACCAAGGGGAGAACCCCTTCGACTTCAACCAGCTCGGCGCGATGCTGAGCCAGCTCGGTGCGATGTTCAGCAACGCGGGCACGTCGTCCGGGCCGGTCAACTACGACCTCGCGAAGCAGATCGCGCTCCAGCAGCTCGCCGGCAAGGGCGGCACCGGCTTCGGCCCCGACCAGAGCGGCGCGGTGGCCGACGCCGTGCACCTGGCGGAGATGTGGCTCGACCCCGTGACGTCGCTGCCCGCGGGCGCGCGCACGTCCCAGAGCTGGAGCGCGCGCGACTGGGTGGAGCGCACGTTGCCGACGTGGCAGCGGCTGTGCGACCCGGTGGCCCAGCGCGTGTCCGGCGCCTGGGTCGACGCGATGCCGGCCGAGGCCAAGGAGGCGGCCGGACCGCTGCTGTCGATGCTCGGCCAGATGGGCGGCATGGCGTTCGGCTCGCAGCTGGGCGGCGCGCTGGCGCAGCTCGGCGCGGAGGTGCTGACGTCGACCGACGTGGGGCTGCCGCTCGGGCCGGAGGGCACGGCGGCGCTGCTGCCGGACAACATCGAGAAGTTCACCGAGGGCCTGGAGCGGCCGACCAGCGAGGTGCTGGTGTTCCTGGCCGCGCGCGAGGCGGCGCACCAGCGGCTGTTCAGCCACGTGCCGTGGTTGCGGCAGCGGCTGCTGGACACGGTGGAGGAGTTCGCCCGCGGCATCACCGTCGACACCTCGGCGCTGGAGCAGCTGGCCGGCCAGATCGACCCGGCGAACCCGGCGAGCATCGAAGAGGCGATGAAGTCGGGGATGCTCGAACCCCAGACCACGCCCGAGCAGAAGGCCGCGCTGACCCGCCTGGAGACGTTGCTGGCCCTGGTCGAGGGCTGGGTGGACGTGGTGGTGAACGAGGCGGTCGGCGAGCGGCTGCCCGGCGCCGACGCGCTGCGGGAGACGCTGCGCAGGCGGCGGGCGTCCGGCGGGCCGGCGGAGCAGACGTTCGCCACGCTGGTCGGCCTGGAGCTGCGGCCACGCCGGCACCGCTCGGCGGCGGCGCTGTGGAAGCTGCTCACCGACCAGCACGGCGTCGAGCAGCGCGACAGCGTCTGGGAGCACCCCGACCTGGTGCCGACGGCCGAGGACCTGGACGACCCGATGGAGTTCGCCGAGCGGTTCGGCCAGACGCGCAAGGCGCTGGAGGACCCGATGGCGGAGCTGGAGCGCACCCTGCGCGACGAGGGCGCGTCCGGTGAGCAGGCCAAGGGCGACGACGCGCCCGAGGACGACCAGGACAAGCCCAAGGACGCCTGACAGCCGGTCTCCCCGCGAGGTCGCGCCCGTCGACGACCTCGCCGGGTCCGGCCGGGTCTCAATCCTCCTCGGTGATGCCCAGCCCGGCCGCGGCCGAGAGGCCCTCCAGGTACCCGATGGCGCGTTCCGCCTTCGGGTACCTGTGCACGAGCAGCCAGAAGTCCTTGCCGTGCCCCGGCACCTCCAGGTGCGCCAGCTCGTGCACCAGCACGTAGTCGAGCACCCACGCGGGCACGTCCCGCAGCCGTTCGCTGATCCTGATCGTGCCCTCGCTCGGCGTGCACGACGCCCACCTCGTGCGCATCGGCGGCACCCACCGCACGCTGCTCGGCTGCACGCCGTCCAGGTACCTGTCCGCCAGCTCCTCGCACCGGGCCAGCAGGGCGGCGTCCGACGTGCGCGTCGGCGAGCGCCTGCGGGTCTCGCTGCGCTGCAGGCGGCTGAGCATCTCCGCCACCCAGTGCTTCTCCTCGCTCTTGCTCATGCGAGCCGGCAGCAGGACCACGACCGTGTCCCCCTCGCGGTACGCGCTCACCATGCGACGGCGCCGGGCGCTGCGCCGCACCTCCACCTGCGGTTCGGGCATGGCGTTCACGGTAAGGCCAGGGACCGACAATCCGCGGCGGCCAAGCGGCGGTCTGTGGAAGGACGGACCAGCAGGTTCCACCGAAAGGCGGCTGGACACGCTCGACGCGGCGTGCAGCGGAGGGGCGTTCCCGGAGGTAGCGTTCAGCGCAACCCCCGAGTGTGGCGCAGATCGCTCCGCACTCTCGAAGCGAGGAGGAAGCCGTGGCCGAGACCTACAACGGCTACTGCGTCAAGTGCCGTGAGAAGCGCGACTTCACGGGCGAGGTGCACGAGAGCAACAACCGCAGGATGGCCAAGGGCAAGTGCCCGGTCTGCGGAACCACGGTGACCCGGATCCTCGGCAAGGCGAAGGTCTGATCGAGGACGGGCGGCCGGGCCCCTCGCGGGCGTCCGGCCGCTCGTCAAGGCCATTCACGGCCTCTGTGGACAACCGGCAAGCCTGTGGACAGGCGTTTTGCCGGACCGGCCGTCACGGGCAGGCTGCCGGTGTGGATCTCCCCAACCGCCCCAGGGTCCTGCCCGGCCTGCCGCTGCTGCGCCGCCGGGACGACGTGGTGCAGATCGGCACGGACCCGCGGCACGCCATGCTGGTCGAGGACGTGCCGGAGCCGATGGCCTCCCTCCTGCTCGGCCTCAACGGTCGACACACCCTCACCGACCTGCGGGAACGCCTCGCCGGTCACGGTCGGCAGGCAGCCGAGTTCGCCGGCGTGCTGCACGGCCTGGCGCAGGCCGGGCTGGTCGAGGACACCGTGCCCGTGCCGCACCCGCGGCTGGCCGCCGAGGTGACCGGGTGGGCGTTGCGGACCCGTCGTCGTGCCGTTCGACTGCCCGCCGACCGGGCCGCCCGATCCGTCGTGGTGCACGGCGAGGGACGGCTCGCGGTCACCGTCGCCGCGCTTCTGGGCGCCTCCGGAGTGGCACACGTTCGGGTGGTCGCGCGGGGTCGGGTCGGGCCGGAGGACACCGGATCGGGGTACGTCGAAGCGGACGTCGGCCGACCGCGTGCCGAGGCCGCCCAGGACGCCGTGCGGCGGGCGTGCGGGACCGTGCGCCCGGTGGGGCGCGCCGTGGACCTCGTGGTGCTGGCCGACGCGTTGGTGCCCGCCCCGGAGGTGCTGCACCGGCTCGTCGCGGACGGCACGCCGCACCTGGCCGTGCGGGTCCGGGAAGGGCTCGGCGTGGTCGGACCGCTGGTCGTGCCGGGTCGCAGCAGCTGCCTGAGGTGCGCGGACCGGCACGCGGCCGACGAGGACCCGGCGTGGCCGATGATCGCCGCGCAGCTGGTCGACCGCGCCCAGCACGCCGACCTGGCCACCGTCACGGCGACCGCCGGGGTGGCGGTCGGGCAGGCGCTGCTGGCGCTCGACCGGACCGAGCCGGCCGCGACCAGGCCGCCCACCTGGGACGCGACCCTGGAGGTGGACGCGTTCGCCGGGGTGGTCGAGCACCGGATCGCGCCGGTGCACCCGCGCTGCGAGTGCCGTTCCGCGACGTGATCCACCCTCAGGTAGGGCTGTGTAGGTTTTGTGGCAGGGGCGTGCACCACTGCGACCACGTGAACGGGCGGGAGGAGAATCACCGGGTGAGCGAGATCCCGCGCAAGGCCGTGCAGCGCACCGCCAAGCTGGCCAGCCTCCCGCTCGGGGTGGCGGGCCGGGTGGTGGGCGGCTGGGGCAAGCGCCTGGCAGGCCGCAGCTCCGAGGAGGTCAGCGCCGAGGTGTCGGCGAAGACCGCGGAGCAGGTGTTCGCCGTGCTCGGGCAGCTCAAGGGCGGCGCGATGAAGTTCGGCCAGGCCCTGAGCGTGTTCGAGGCGGCGGTGCCGGACGAGCTGGCCGAGCCGTACCGCGAGGCGTTGACCAAGTTGCAGACGGCCGCGCCGCCGATGCCCGCGCGCACCGTGCACCGCGTGCTGGCCGAGCAGCTCGGCGCGGGGTGGGCGAAGCGGTTCACGTCGTTCGACGACTCGCCCGCGGCGTCGGCGAGCATCGGTCAGGTGCACCGGGCGGTGTGGCACGACGGCCGCGACGTGGCGGTGAAGGTGCAGTACCCGGGGGCGGACGAGGCGTTGCAGAGCGACCTCAGCACGTTGCTGCGGTTCAGCCGGGTGTTGCAGGCGGTGATGCCCGGCGCCGAGGTCAAGCCGCTGTTGGAGGAGCTGCGGGACCGGTACCTGGAGGAGTTGGACTACCGGACCGAGGCGGACAACCAGCGGGTCTTCGCGAAGGCGTTCGACGGCGACGACCGCGTGCTCGTGCCGCGGGTGGTGGCCAGCTCGCCGAAGGTGATGGTCACCGAGTGGACCGAGGGCACGCCGCTGTCGAAGATCATCCGTGAGGGTGAGCGCGACGAGCGCGACCTGGCCGGGCAGCTGCTGTCGGAGTTCCACTTCTCCGCGCCGAGCCGGTCCGGGCTGCTGCACGCCGACCCGCACCCCGGCAACTTCATGCTGGGCGCGGACGGCCGGTTGCGCGTGCTCGACTTCGGCGCGGTGGCGCGGCTGCCCGACGGGTTGCCCAAGACGTTGGGCCTGATGACCAGGCTGGCGCTGGACGGGCGGTCGGCGGACCTGGTGGAGCTGCTGCGGTCGGAGCGGTTCATCCGTCCCGGGACCGAACTGCACGCCGAGGACGTGCTGAACTACCTGGGGCCGTTCGTCGAGCCGCTGCGGACGGAGACGTTCCACTTCACCCGGCGGTGGTTGCAGCAGCAGGCGGAGCGCGTCGGCGACCTCCGCAGCCCGGATTCGCAGACGGGACGGTCCCTGAACCTCCCGCCGCAGTACCTACTTATCCACAGGGTGACGCTGGGCGCGACCGGCATCCTCTGCCAGCTGGACGCGAACGTGCAGGCCAGAGCCATCGTCGCCCAGTGGCAGCCGGGCTTCGACGACTGAGTTGTCCACAGGTCTCCGACTTATCCACAGATCACGAACACCCCATGGCAAGCCCTCCGGAACCACCGGAAGATCGACCCCATGGACCAAGTGATCAAGGCAGCGGACCTGCGAGCAGCCGGCGTGCCGGGCTACGTCATCGACCTCAAGTGCCGCCCCGGCGGGCCGTGGCAGCGCATCCTGCCGGGCGTGGTGCTGCTCGGCGCGAGCCCACCGACCCGTGCCCAGCGACTGCAGGCCGCGCTGGCTTACGCCGGGCCGAAGGCCGTGGTCACCGGCTTCGACGCCCTGCACGCCCACGGCCTGCACACCCTGCCTCCCCCACCCCGCATACACCTGCTGCAACCAGCCACCACCCGCCGCTCGTGCGCCGACCACGTGCTGCTGGAACGCACCACCCGCCCACCGAAGGTGGTGGTGGAAGCCGGCCTGCCCGTCGCCGAGCCGACGAGAGCCGTCCTGGACGCCGCCCGCCACGAACCGGACCCCCTGCGCCAACACCACCTACTGGCCACCGCCGTCCGCTCCGGGATGTGCACGCTCACCGGCCTGACCAGGGAACTGGACGCGGGCAGCAAACGCGGCACCGCCACCCCCAGAGCCACCCTGAAACTCCTCTCCACCCTCCTCCGCTAACCACCCACCACCCACCAACCACCCCTTCCCTTCCCCGCCGTTCCTTCCCGCGCACCACCCACCGCGCACCACCTACCGCACCTCACCCACTCCCCACACCTGTCACCAAGCACGCCGCTCTACCGAGCCGCAGCAACCAACCTGAGCCGCCCCACCCCCGCAGCCCAGCAACCGTGCGACGACCCACCCCTCCCCGCCCTGCTCTTCCCCGCCCTGCTCTTCCCCGCCCTGCTCTTCCCCGCCCTGCTCTTCCCCGCCCTGCTCTTCCCCACCTGCTCTTCCCCACCTGCTCTTCCCCGCCTGCTCCTCCTCCGCCCTGCACCCCGCACCCCGCACCGCCCACCGCGCACCTCACCCGGTGCCCGCACCCGCCACCAAGCACACCGCCCTACCTAGCGGCAGCAACCACCCTGAGCCGCCCCACCCCCACAGCCCAGCACCGGACCCACGCCGACCAACTCCAATCCCGACCACTCGATGCACCGATCGCACCCCGGCCCCTACCGCCGCAGCAGCACGCCGCCGACCCAGCGGAGGCAGCCGGGTTCCGACCGCCGCCGCCCTACCCGGTGCCCTACCCGACGCCCCAGTAGTCGGACGGGAGCTTGCCTTCGATGTCCCGGACGTGCGTCCGCGCACAGGCGTGGCACAACCACTGGTCGACCCCGCGCTCCCGCTCCCGCACCCACGCCAAGAGCTGGGCCGGGTCCGTGACCGACGAACGCGTCCGTCCACAGCGGGCGCACGTGTCGGTCACGGCTTGCGGCCCAGGTACACGGTGTTGGCGATCAGCAGGAACACGTCGTCGCGCAGCCCTAGGAACGCGGGGTCCTGAGGGTCGAGCAGTTGCTTCACCGTGCGGCGGTCGGCGGGGTGGAGCGCGTCGCCGGCGACCTCGTTGAACCACGCCAGCTGGTTGACCGCCCAATCGCGCACCGCCTGCTTGGGCGGCGCCGGGTGGTCGATCAGGTAGCTGAACGCGGTCACGTCCACCAGACCGGCCTCGGAGAGCACGAGGTTCCAGCCACCGTGCATGCGAACGGCGCCCGCCGTGTTCTCCCGCATCCGCACGAACCACTGGTCGCGCGCGGCGGTCAGTCGTTCCTGCAAGCCCGGCTCACCGATGCCCAAGTCGAACGGGAGGAACTTGCCACTCAACCCACCCTCGGCGAGCGCCAACCACCCACCGGGCGCGACCGCCTCGATCAACCCCACCACAGCCGCGCGCTGATCAGGGAGGTGATGCACGACGTTCGAAGCCCACACCAACTGCGCGGGCCCGGCGATCTCCACCGGCCGTTCGGTGGCCAGGTCGGCGAGCACCGGCCGGACGCGCACCGTCGCCGTGGTCGTGTCGGTCTCGTAGCTGGCCGCCGACCGGGCAGCGCTGGTGGCCGCGTCCAGCAGTTCGGGCACGGCGTCGACCAGCACGACCGTCCCGCCGCCACGCGCCGACAGGGCCTCGACCAGCGCCACGCTCATCCCGCCCGCGCCGGACCCGACATCCAGGACGGTCGGCTTGTCGGGCAGCGTGCGGACGAGTCTGCGCGCGACGACGCGCCGCGCTTCGGCGTCCAACTCGTCGGCCTGCCGCAGGAAGTTCAACCGGGACGACCAGTCGATCCCGTCATGAGTGTGGGCATGGGAACGGGCATGGTTGTGAGAGTGAGCTGCCACACGTCGAACGGTACCGACGCCGAGCCGAACCCTCCTATCGAAAATCCCCCTCCGCGCGGTCGGAGGCCTGGGCTCGCGGTCGCCGGGCCCGTGGTCGCCGGAGCCACGGTCGCCGGGGCGGCGAGGAGGTGGTCTGTGGCTCGGTCTCGAAGTACTCCCTTCCGGGCCCGGGCCCGGGCGCGGGCGCGGATGCGGGCGCGGGTCCGGGCGCGAGCGCGGGTGCGGGCGCGGGTCCGGGCGCGAGCGCGGATGCGGCGAGGCCCGCCCCCCGTCGCACGACGGGTAGGGCGGGCCTCTCCGAGCATCAGATCGCGCGGGCCTTCATGGCAGCCCTGCGCTGGGCCCAACCGGCCAGTCGCCCCCACCTGCGGGCGGCGACGAGACGGTGGGCCAGCCGATGCTGTCGCGCGAATATCTCCGCGTCATGCATTCGGGATCTGGCGAGATTTTCTTCGAGCAGCATGGGGTTCCCCTTGGGATTGACCTCGATCAGCATGGATTCGTCTGCGGTGGATCGGTACGTGGTCACGCGGCGGCCTCCTGGTCGTTAGCCCCCCGGACAACGGTCGCGGCGGGTGCCGCGGGTACAACAGGTGCCGCGTCCTTGCGGGGGCGCCCACGGGGGCGCTTCCGCGCGATCACGGTTCCGCGCTCGAAGATCTCGCCGCCCCAGACCCCCCAGGGCTCGTGACGAGCAAGCGCACCGGCCAGGCACTCCGCGATGACGGGGCAGGTGGCGCAGAACCTCTTCGCCTCCTCCAGCTCCGCCGGCGCGTCGGCGAACCACAGGTCGGGGTTGTTGGTACGGCAAGGAAGTTCCAAGCCGGCGTCCGGCGCGGTGTCGATCAAGTTGGCGACACCCGCCCCGGAGAGCTCCGGCTCGGTGGACAACGTCCCGTTTATGGGGACGGTCGCGGTCAACATCAGGTGGACTCCTGTCAAGGGTCTTGCATGGGGTTTGTTTGTCGTTCGAACCGCAAAACGGGTCGGGACAGCACGAAGGCCGCGGATCCGGTTACGGGTCCGCGGCCTTCGTGAGCTTGGTGGCCTGACTACAAGGTGGTCAGGTACTTCGCTCGTGCGCGGACGGCGCAACGTTCTGAGTCGGGATAACGGTCGACGCGTGCGGCGTCGGCACCTGGATCAGCTGAACTCGCTCAGCGCCCCACTTGAGGGCGTGGCGATCGCGGGCAGACTTCTCCCCCGCGACACGAGCAGCGCCTGAAGCCAAGACCACCCCGGTCATCAGGTAACCGGGCGTCTCGAAGCACGTGGGAGTGTTCACGACCGGTCACCTCCTCGGGTGGCTCGTACTCGACTGCTAGCTCTTGAATCCCCAGCGGGCGCTTCGCGCCCGGCCTGAGCAGGTTATGACCCCGCGCAGGACGCGTGCAACAGGTTTTTCCAAATACCTGTCGATTGAGTGAAAATTCAGCGTTTGCCCTGCACAGAGCGCTAGCGGCCGACCACCCGTACGGACCAGACCGCCCGCAGGCGGGCCTGGCGCGGTCACCTGCCGCGGATCATCGCGAGATCAACGCCAGCTCGACGACGGCCGACGACGGGTCGGCACGGCCTCGACCCGGCCATGGCGGCGAGCGCAGCGAAGAGGTCGACGCGGGACGAACGCGAAGGTCAACGCCCGCCGCGCACGAGGGCCAGCACGTCGTCACCGAACCGGTCGAGCTTGGCCGCGCCGATGCCCGAGATCGACACCAGCCCGGCGACGTCCTCGGGCCTCTGCTCGGCGATCGCGACCAGCGTCGCGTCGGTGAACACCACGTAAGCGGGCACCTTGAGCTCACGGGCCCGGTCCGCCCGCCACGCCCGCAGCTTGGCCAGCAGCTCCTCGTCCAGGTCGGACGGGCACGAGGCGCAGCGGCTCAGCTTGATCGCCCGCGCGTCCACCAACGCCGACCCGCACACCCGGCACTGCGGCTTGGGCCGCTTCTGCAGCGGCTCCCGCTTCACGGCCGTGCGCGACGCCGGGTGGTCCTCCGGCACGAGCCCGTAGAGGAACCGGCTGCGCCGCCGGTACCGACGCCCGCCCGCGGCCCGCGCCAACGCCCACGACAGCCACAGGTGCTCACGGGCCCGCGTCACGCCCACGTACAGCAGCCTGCGCTCTTCCTCGATCGCCGCGTCGTCACCGTCGGCGTGCTGGATCGGCAACGTGCCCTCGACCAGCCCGACCAGGAACACCGCGTCCCACTCCAGGCCCTTCGCCGCGTGCAGGGACGCCAGCGTCACGCCCTCCACGGTCGGCGGGTGCTGGGCCTCGGCCCGCAGCTCCAACTCGGCCACGAACTTCGGCAGGTCCGCCGAGTCCACCGCGGTGACCAGCTCCTCGGCCAGTTCGACCAGCGCGAGCAGCGACTCCCACTTCTCCCGCGCCGTCCCGCCGGCGGGCGGCTCGTCGGTCAGGCCGATGCCGGCCAGCACCTCGCGCACGACCTTCGGCAGCTCGCCGGTCGGCTCGTGCGCCGCCGCCGAGCGCAACGCCACCATCGCCTGCCGCACCTCGGCGCGCTGGAAGAACCGCTCTCCGCCACGCACCTGATAAGGCACGCCGACCTCGGCCAACGCCTGCTCGAAGACCTCCGACTGGGCGTTGACGCGGTAGAGGACGGCGATCTCGCTGGCCGCCACGCCCTCGTCCAGCAGCGCCTTCACCCGCCGCGCGACGGCCGCGGCCTCCAGCGTCTCGTCGTCGAACTCGGTGAACGTCGGCTTCGGCCCGTCCGGGCGCTGCCCGATCAGCCGCAGCCTCGACCCGGAGGGGCGGTCGCGCGCCCACTTGATCACTTCGTTGGCCAGGCCAACGACCTGTGGGGTCGACCGGTAGTCGCGCTCCAGCCGCACCACGACGGCCTCGGGGAACCGGCGCGGGAAGTCCAGCAGCGGACGCGGCGAGGCGCCCGCGAACGAGTAGATGGTCTGGTTCGCGTCACCGACCACGGTCAGGTCGTCGCGCTGACCGAGCCACGCGTCGAGCACGCGCTGCTGCAACGGCGTGACGTCCTGGTACTCGTCCACCACGAAGCACCGGTACCGGTCGCGGAACTCCTCGGCGACCTCGCCGTGCTCCTCCAGCGCCGCCGCGGTGTGCAGCAGGAGGTCGTCGAAGTCGAGCAGCTGCGCCTGGTTCTTCAGCTCTTCGTAGGTCCGGTAGACCTGCGCGACCTGCTCGGCGGGCGCGGGCGTGTCGCGGCTCGTGCGGCCGGCGGCGTTCGGGTAGCCGTCGGGTGCGACCAGCGACGCCTTGGCCCACTCGATCTCGCCCGCGAGGTCGCGCAGCGAGTCCGACTCGGTGGACAGGCCGACGCGGTTGGCGGCCTGCGCGACCAGCCGCAGCTTGTTGCGGTCGATCAGCTGCCACTGCTCGCCGCCGACCACGCGCGGCCAGAAGTAGCGGAGCTGGCGCAGGGCGGCGGCGTGGAACGTGCGCGCCTGCGCGCCGTGCACGCCGAGCGCCCGCAACCGGGTCCGCATCTCGCCCGCGGCACGTGCGGTGAACGTGACGGCGAGGACTTGACCGGCGGAAACGTGCCCGCGCTGGACAAGGTGGGCAATGCGGTGCGTGATGGTGCGGGTCTTGCCGGTGCCGGCGCCCGCGAGCACGCAGACCGGACCGCGCGGAGCTTCCACCGCGGCGCGCTGTTCCGGGTCGAGTCCCTCCAGCAGCCCGTCCATGCGCTGCATCCTCGCAGAGGTCAGCGAGTACTCCCGTCATGGGGCGCGGCGGCGCGCCGTATCCTGGTGGGTATGGCTGGTAAGCAGGACAAGGCGGCTGCCAAGGCGGCCTCCAAGGAAGCGGCGAAGGCTCGGCGCGCGGCATCGAAGGCGAAGCGCAGCCAGATCTTCGAGGCGTTCAAGATGCAGCGCCGCGAGGACAAGGCGCTCGTGCCGTTGATGCTGGCGTGCCTGCTCGGCGCGACGGCCGCGGCGTTCCTGATCGGCCTCATCTGGGACATGCAGTGGGTGCTGCTGCCCATGGGCATCGCGGTGGGCGCGCTGCTCGCGGTCATCGTGTTCGGCCGCCGGGTGCAGCGCACCGTGTACGCGAAGGCGGACGGCCAGCCGGGCGCGGCGGCGTGGGCGCTGGACAACCTGCGCGGCAAGTGGCGCGTCACGCAGGCCGTGGCGGGCACCACGAGCGGCGACATGGTGCACCGGGTGCTCGGCCGGCCGGGCGTGGTGCTGGTCGCCGAGGGCGCGCCGCACCGGGTCAAGAACCTGCTCGCCCAGGAGAAGAAGCGGGTGGCGCGGGTGATCGGCGAGACGCCGATCTACGACGTCGTCGTGGGCACCGAGGACGGCCAGGTGCCGCTGCGCAAGCTGCAGAGCCACCTGATGAAGCTGCCGCGCAACATCTCGACCGCCCAGGTCGACACGATCGACAACCGGCTGGCCGCGCTGGCCAGCCGCGGCGCGGCGCTGCCCAAGGGCCCGATGCCCCAGGGCGCCAAGATGCGCAACGTGCAGCGCGCCATGCGTCGTCGCTGAGCCGCCACCGACGCGCGTTTCCGCAGCTCAGGCCCGTTCCGGCAGTCGTCCGGGACGGGCCTGCCGCATGAGCGGCCCCCTTCGCGCCCGGTAACGCGAACCGGCACCCGACCGCCGTCGGGCCCTCTCAACGGTCAGCGGGCCCTGAGGACGACGGTGCCCGCGGCCTTGTCGTGCAGGCCCCGGCCGTCGGCGTCCCACACCACCGCCGGGATGATGGGGAAGATCAACACCGTCCGCAGCGCGGCCCGCGGCAGGCCGACGCTCTGCGTGCCGTCCATCCGCACGACCCGCAGCCCGAACAGCGCGTGACCAGGGGTGAAGCCGAAGAGGCCGACCGCGACGACGGTGATGGCGAACCAGGCCAGCAGGCTCCAGTTCTGCGGCAGGTCGGGCATGGTGAACAGGCCCGCCACGCCGCCCGAGAGGGCGAAGTCGACCAGGATGGCAATCGCGCGGCGGCCCGTGGACGCGACGGAGCCCGGACCGGACTGGGGCAGGCCGAGGCGTTCACCCCGCCACCGCTGCCCGGTACCGTCTCCGGAGTCGGCGCCGGGTTCCAGCGCCGAGCGGGGTCCTGACAGCCACGAACCGGTCCACTTGCTCACCCCACCAGAGTAAGGCCGTGCTCAGCGGGTGAGGAGCGGCGGTCGGGTTGCCCGACCTGGGAGGCCCGTTAACACTGGCGAAACACGCGGGTGACGGCTGGGCAACACCACGGTCTTAGTTTCGCCACGATGGCAGGCCGCACCACGCAGCGGCGTACAACCACGCCCCCACCGCAGCAGAGGAGTCGACGAGGGTGTTCAAGAATCCCGACGAGGTCCTGAAGTTCATCTCCGACGAGGGCGTGAAGTTCGTCGACGTCCGCTTCAGCGACCTGCCCGGCGTGATGCAGCACTTCACGCTCCCGGCCAGCGCGTTCGACGCCGACGCCATCGCCGAGGGCCTCGCGTTCGACGGCTCGTCGGTGCGCGGCTTCCAGTCGATCCACGAGTCGGACATGCTGCTGCTGCCCGACCTCTACACCGCGCGCCTCGACCCGTTCCGGATCGAGAAGACGCTGATCGTCAACTTCTTCGTGCACGACCCGTTCACGCGTGAGGCCTACAGCCGCGACCCGCGCAACATCGCGCGCAAGGCCGAGCAGTACATCACCGAGTCGGGCATCGCGGACACCGCGTACTTCGGCGCCGAGGCGGAGTTCTACATCTTCGACTCGATCCGCTTCGACACCACCGCGAACGCCTCCTTCCACGAGATCGACTCGATCTCCGGCGCCTGGAACACCGGCCGTGAGGAAGAGGGCGGCAACCGCGGCTACAAGGTCAAGTACAAGGGCGGCTACTTCCCCGTCTCGCCGACCGACCACTACGCGGACCTGCGCGACAAGATGGTCCTCAACATGCAGGCCCAGGGCTTCTCCGTCGAGCGCGCGCACCACGAGGTGGGCACCGCCGGGCAGTCCGAGATCAACTACAAGTTCAACACGCTGCTGCACGCCGCGGACGACCTGATGCTGTTCAAGTACATCATCAAGAACACCGCGTGGCAGGCCGGCAAGACCGTGACGTTCATGCCGAAGCCGCTGTTCGGCGACAACGGCTCGGGCATGCACACCCACCAGTCGCTGTGGAAGGACGGCCAGCCGCTGTTCCACGACGAGTCCGGCTACGCGGGCCTGTCGGACACGGCGCGGCACTACATCGGCGGCATCCTGCACCACGCACCGTCGCTGCTGGCGTTCACCAACCCGACGGTGAACTCCTACCACCGCCTGGTCCCGGGCTACGAGGCCCCGGTGTCGCTGGTCTACTCCCAGCGCAACCGGTCGGCGTGCGTGCGCATCCCGATCACCGGCAACAACCCCAAGGCCAAGCGCATCGAGTTCCGCTGCCCCGACTCGTCGGGCAACCCGTACCTGGCCTTCTCGGCCATGGTCATGGCCGGCCTGGACGGCGTGAAGAACAAGATCGAGCCGCCGGCCCCGATCGACAAGGACCTCTACGAGCTGCCGCCCGAGGAGGCCCGCGACGTCAAGCAGGTGCCGGCGTCCCTGGACGCGGTGCTGGACAGCCTCGAGGCGGACCACGAGTTCCTCCTGGAGGGCGGCGTCTTCACGCCGGACGTCATCGACACCTGGATCTCGTTCAAGCGGGAGCAGGAGATCGACCCGCTGCGCCTGCGCCCGAACCCCTACGAGTTCGCGCTCTACTACGACGTGTGATCCGCGCGGGGCTCTGACCAGCCGTTCTGCCGGTTGAAGCCCCACTCACACCTCCACAGGCCGAAGGCCCGGTGACCACCACGGGATGCTGTTGGCGAATTGATCTACGACGACGCCCTCGACATGATCATCCGGTCGTGTCGGGGGCGTCGTCGTGTGGAGGTTGTCGGTGTCGTT